>JACDDL010000217.1 GCA_013817045.1 Actinomycetota bacterium
TGGCTGATAACCGCTTCGACACATTCGCGCGGCCGACGCCGGTAAGACTCGGGATCTGAGAAACCGCCCTTCGGCTTCTCGAGTCCTTCTCGTGCGAGAAGGAGCTACATGGAGCACGTGTATCGGTGGGAGCGGTTTCTTCGGCCAAGCGGAGCCTCATACGAGCAGCGCCGCGTGGCCTCGTGACGGCGATGGCGCGCGCCATCGTCCTGGACGCCGCCGACGGCGGGCTCGCAGTCGCTTGCGCTCTCCGCCGGCGTGGCGTCCCGGTCACCGTCGTCGCCGTTCCTGGCTACCGCTGGGTGACGCGAGCCCGCGGTATAGACGGGCGGATCGCGACTACGCGGGCCGAGTGGCTCGCGGAGCTCGACGACCTCGCCTCGCTGGGGCGAGGTGTGCTGATCCCCGCCTCGGATCGCGCAGTCGAGTTCGTCGCGCGGGAGCGCAACCGCATCCCTCCCGACCTGTACTCCTTCGAGGGGCCGAGCAGCGCCCATCTCGAGCTCACGGACAAGGCGTCGCTGTACCGGTTGGCAGCGCAGGCCGGAGTGCGGGCGCCTGCGGTGCAACGCCTCTCCAGTCGCGCCGAGCTCGATGCCGTCGCTGCGCGCGCCGCCTATCCTTCGCTGCTCAAGCCGGTGCTATCACACCAGTACCGCGACCTGTTCGGAATCCGCCGCAATATTCTCGTCACAATCCGGACGACCTCAGGGCCGCCGCCGTTCCAGCGCTTGACGCGGGACTCGAGTGGCTCGTGACCGAGTTCATCCCTGGACCGGAGACCCCTCGAAGGGGCGGTCACGATCCGCCTGGAGGATGGCTCGTTGTCACTCGGCTACACCCGGCGCAAGCTGCGACAGTATCCGCCCTACTTCGGGGCGGGATCGGTGATGGAGGCGGTGCCTTCGCCGGACGTGATGGCGATGGCCCGACGGCTGCTGGATGCTGCCGGATTCGTCAGCATCTCCAGCTTCGAGGCCAAGCGCCACGCGGTGACAGGTGAGCATGTCCTCATGGAGATCAATGTTCGCACCCCACAGGCCATCGGCTTGGGAGAGGCGCCGGGCGTCGACGCGCATCTACGCCACGCTCGCAGGCGTTCCGCTCCCGCACCAGCGTCCACAGCGCGACCGCGTGCGCGTGGTTGTCCCCAGCCTCGAGGTCCCAGCGACCGTGGCTTACGTCCGAGTGGGCGACCTCTCGGTGCGTGATCTCCTGCGCTCCTACCGAGGGGTTCAGAACATCAGCGGACTCACCGTAACCGATCCTGGCCCGCTCGCCGCGTTCACCTTGGCTCTCGGGTCTCGGGCGAGCCGTCTCGTCGCGCGCGAGCTCCACTCGAAGGCGCTGGCAGGGGGCCTCACCTGCCCAACTTGCATCGTGCGCGGCTCCGGGGCTGGAGGCCGGGGCCCCGGCGGGCCGGCGTCTACCTCGTGGACGGAGAGCCCGTGTAGGAGCTCACTGCACGCAAGGTGGCGGATCGCTCCTCCCGACTCCGGATATCCGAGCGCCGTAGTGAGCGCTGCGGTACCCGAGATCGTCGAGCCTGGTCGGAGAATAGTGCGGGGCATGGGCATCGAGGGCTTTGCCAACGTCGAGTTCAAGCGGGACGAGCGCGACGGCCGCTACAAGCTGATGGAGGTCAGCGGACGTGCGAACCTGTAGGGATGGCTCGCCGTTCGCTGCGGCGTCGACTTTCTCCTGATCGGCTACCGGCACCTCGTCTCCGGAGAGCTTCCAAAGGCGGTCCGATGGACCGCGGGCGTCTACTAGGAGGGTCTAGCGAAACTCGCTAGCCCGGTCGTGGTGCGGGATTGCGGGTGCGGGTGAATGGCGGTTACCCCAAGCATGGGCGTCTCTTACCCCACGGGGGTCTGACCGCTAGCGACCAGCTCATCGACCGAATCGGTCGGTCTCCCGCTTGTGGCTAGGGATCGGTCGAATGGGTTCTTCTGAACGTTGCCGAACACGCCGATTAGGTCGGGGGTCGGAATACGATCTGCGGGACTCGATCCACCGGGGGGCAGCGGACGGAAGTCGCTCAGAAGCGGTGCGAGCAGATAGTGGCTCGCATTCAGAAGCTCGTTTACGGTTACCAGCACGATCTTTGGCTTGCCAGCCGCACGCGCCCGCGCCGCCTCCTCGAAGGCACCTCGGGTAAAGCTGAAGGCGACGACAAATCCCGTGTCCTTCCCGCTGCGTTCCACCGCTGTCTCGAAGTTGTCCACAACGTTGCGGCCAACACGTTCTGATTGCTTGACCTGAATCGGGTCGTGGTACATAAAGGTGTAGCCGTCGATGCCCATGTCGCCAGACTTTCGCGGCGACTGACTGCCGGTTACTTGCTGCATCACCCAGTTCTGGAACTCGAAGGGTTTGAGTGCCCGAACCTGCGCTTCGGTCATCGGCACGTTGACCAGCTTCACCTTCGCGGCCCCGTTGCTGGCCTTGAGCAGCCGACGTTCCATGATGCCAACGGCGGTCGGGCTAATGTCGATGCCGATCCACTCGCGGCCGAGTCGCTCGGCGACCACTTGCGTAGTCCCGCACCCCGCGAAGGGATCGAGCACTACATCGCCGGGATTGGAAGAGGCGAGGATCACCCGCTCAAGCAGTAGCTCGGGTTTCTGGGTCGGGTAGCCGAGCCGTTCCCGCGCGGATGCGTTGATGGTCGGAATCTCCCAAACATCTCCGAGCCTGCGCCCTTTCGGGTCGAGGTAGAGCTTGTAGGGCTCCTGATCCTTGCGCTTTTGCCATCGGTACCAGCGGCCGTCGTCGTCCTGCTTGTAGTGGGAGTCCGCTTTGCCCGACTTCGGCCCGTAGGATTCACGGATGTCATTGAAGACGCTCTCCGGGCCCTTGCCGTAGAAGAAGATCGTGTCGTGGAGCCGCTGAAAGCGGTTACTCGCGGCCGTGTAGCGCTTATAGCTCCAAATGATCTCGTTGCGTAGATTCGAGGCACGGAAGATGTCGTCCAGCATGACCTTTAGATAATGCCCAGCGTGATGGTCTGCATGTAGGTAGAACGAACCAGTCGGTTTCAAGACGCGGTGCATCTCCATGACGCGCTCGCGCATCCACCCGATGTAGGAGTAAATATCACCCTCCCAACGATCCTCAAAAGACCGTACCTCGGCTTCGTCCCCCCAGATGACCTCGTAGTGGCGGTTCGAGAAGAACGGAGGATCGAGGTAGATCAGGTCGATGCACTCGTCGGGGAACTGCGCTAGCCGCTCAAGGTTGTCGCCGCAGTAGATGGCGCCCGTCTCAACTTGGCGGATCGGGTTCACGACGGCACCTCTTGTTCAATGCCCTCAGTAATCCTCCCGAGTGCAACAGTTCCGTCCGACCTACCCTGTAGATTCCCCTCTAGAAAGCCAAAAAGCGGCCCCCGCGAAGTTAGAGCTTCCCGAGGGCCAGCCAATCCGAGGTGTAGGCTCGAATGGCAGGTCAGACGGTACCACCGCGCTCGGCGAGCGCGCTCGCAGGAATCCTCGACTCCCCCGAGATCGGGAGGCTCCTCGCTGAGCTTGACGCGACCCGTTGGACGGGTCGCCCCGGCTATCCGCTCCGCGCGATGGTGGGCGTGGCGCTCGCCAAGTCGCTCTACTCGATCCCGACGTGGACCCGCACGGTCGCCCTGGTCCGCGAGCACGAGGCTCTCAGAGAGGCCATCGGCGGTGAGTGCCCGTCCGTCTACGCCGCCTACCGCTTCGCCGCGAAGCTCCGCGTCTACTCCGATCTGCTCGACGCCTGCATCGCGCGAGTGCTCGACCGGCTGCATCGGGAGAACCCCGAGATGGGCCAGGATATCTCCATCGACGGGTCCGACCTCCCGGCCTATGCCAACGGCCAGCGGTTCGTCTCGAAGGGCGGACGCGAGCGCTCCGATGACGAGTTCTCCGATCCCGACGCCTCTTGGGGCCACCGCTCGGCGGTGTCCACGCGGAAGGGCGGCGGGTTCTATGGCTACAAGATCGACATGGCGACCTGCTCGCATACCGGGTTCCCGGTGGCTTGGAATGTTCGGACGGCGCGGCAAGCTGAGGCTCCCGCCGCCGCGCCCTTGCTTGAAGCTGTCACCGCTCATGGATTCGCCCCCGCGACGTGCGCGATGGACAAGGGATATGACGTTGGACCGGTCTACGAAGCCTGCGAGGAACGCGGCATCCGGCCGATCATTCCGCTCCGTAATACTCCGGCTGTCGCGCGTGGTGACCATCGGCCTCCCAAATGCTCGCATGGAGAGTGGACGTTTGCGGGGTCCGATCCCAATCGAGGGGGCGTCTAAGTGGCGCTGCCCGACCGGAGAGTGTCGCCCCGGCTCGACCTGGATCAAGGCCGACCGTCTCCATCCTCTTGTCCCCCGCGAGACGAAGCGATGGAAGTCGCTCTACCGGGGCCGCGCCTCCGTCGAGCGGGAGTTCGGCAGGCTCAAGCACGAGTGGGCGCTGCTCCCACTCCGCGTGCGAGGCGTCGAGCGGGTGCGGCTGCATGCCGGCTTGACGATCCTCGCCAAGCTCGCCTGCGCGCTCGTTCGAGCGTAGTCGAAGTTCCGACCGACCGATTCGACAGTCTCCTGGAGCTTGGGTTTTCGGACCCAAGATGGTGGAGCTACCCGCCGGGAGCGCCGCCCGCGTGCCCTAACACGCTGACTGGCTGCTCCCGGCGGGCCCTAAGATCGCGCGATGGCGGTACCTTCGCAGACCTTGAGGACGTGTTCGCCGTACCCCCATGCCAGGCCTTCTCTAACACGGCGTTTCGCTAGCCGTTTCGCCGGAGTCTCCTAGTAGATCAACGAGGCCTCGGACCCACGTGAGCTCGTCACCCGATGGAGGCGCGGCGAGCTCTCGCTCCGCGAAGGCATCGCTCCCTACGCCTCGAGGCACGTGTTCGCCTGGCTCTCCGCGCGC
>JACDDL010000003.1 GCA_013817045.1 Actinomycetota bacterium
CCCTCTCCGACTTCATACTGCACCAGGTCCACCTCGGCCGCTATTTCGCTTGTGGCGCCAACCGTCTTGATCTCTTTGCCCTTCATGCCCTCCACGACTAAAGACACTCCACAGAAGTCGGCTCCTTCTATGCAGGCGACGGCCAGGTGGGTGATCCGGCTGAGCGTGCTGTCGACATCCTCGTCTGAGACAAGGATGCCGGCGAGCTCCTGCAGAGCGGCGTCGAGCTCTGCATGGGGCTCGAACTTAGTCATGGCTCTCCTCCCTCCCGGGGGGACAGGTCACAGCCGGCCATAGGAGAATATCGCGCCTGCATCTGGTTTTTCGCCTGTCTCGGGTTCGGAGCCTAATGGAGCGCAGCCCCACAGGCTGGGGCAAGCGAACTACTGTCTCACCGCAACTCGACTTTATGCTGGGGCACCCGGATGTGCGGGTTCGCCTGCAGCTCGGCGGCACCTTCGGCCCTGGTAATTCCCATTCTGCGGACAAGGTTGGGGCCGGTTGGGACGAGGATCCCCACGAAGCTTATCTGCTGACCCGCGTTCAGACTGAATCCCGATTCGGTCGGTTGTGTGAGCCGGATGAAGACGCGCTCTTGCCTGCGGCCGATCCAGAAGCCCTCGTTCGCAGGAACCGACTGAACCATGACGCCTTGTCCACTAACCCGTTGACCCACAAAGGGCTTGAGGCCCTGAGCAGACGTGGACTTCCGCGGCCCTCCGGCGATGGTGAGAGGACGGGCGGTCTTGGCCGGTCTCGATGAAGGGGATTCGGGTTCGCCGGAGTTCGTCAGGAGCATCCCTGCTCCGATGGCCGCGACGGTGGTGACTCCTATGGTTGCCGCCTGAGCGCGAGGGCTCCGCAACCATCGTCCCACCTGCTCCTTGAAGTGGTGAAGCGCCGGAATCGGCCACAGCGCGCCAACGGGTCTCCGTCGCTGCAGCACCGGTTCGCTCAAACTTGCACAGTGTTCGCAGTTCAGGATGTGGTTTCCCGCTTCGAGCGCCTGTTGGCGGCGCCGGTCACCCGCAGAGAGAGCTACGAGCACCTGACGGCAGATGGGGCTGGGAGGATTGCTCTTCTCGAGGGCTAGAAGATAGTTGACCCGCAGTTTGGCGCGCGCCCTGGCCAGCTGTACGGCGACGCCCCCTGGGGTTGAGCCCATCTCCGCGGCGACCGTCGCCGTGTCCTTGCCACCCACGCGCGCCACAATTGCCTCTTTTTCCCGGGGGGACAACCTCGCCAATGCGGCAGACACGGCAGTACCTTCTTCCCTGCGCAGCGTCTCTTCCTCCGGACTCGGGGGGGTGCGGAGATCTATCAGGCGGTGCAGGTGATCCCGCTTCAGGGTGTCATCACGGGCAAGCGACCGGGCAAGGTTCCGAGCGGTAACCACGGCATAGGCGGTGAGCCCATCGTCGGTTATGCGAGGACGCGCCTCGATGAGCCGGGCAAGGGTTTCTTGAGTGAGGTCCTCGACCGTGTGCGGATCGCGGATCCTTGCACTCAGGACTCGGCGAATTACCGGGGTGAGCTCGAGGACATCTTGATGTTGCTCCGCTCTATCCCCCGCCGGCTCTGACAATTCCCGTTCCCTTGGTTACCCGGCCTCCCATCCATTCATGGTAGCGCCACCGCGGTTGGCTCGAGATGGCGACTCGAGGTCTCAAGTTCGTGCGTAATGTCCGGCCCTCCTACCCGTACCACCTAATAGAGACCATGTTCTTCGTGGGAGCAGGGCAGCCTGTCTCGGTCAATGAGAGCTGCTCACATCAGGACGGGAGGCAACGTGGAAATACCGAAGCAGCAGATACTCGAGTTCGTCCCAGGTGGCTCGGACCAGGTGGGGCGCGCCGCCGAGTTGCTGCCGGAATGTGTGGACATCGAACGGGACGCGGGGTTGCTGTCGGACTTCGGCATCGACGTATCGGCGCTCCTCGGCCAGTTCAACGGGGGGGTTCGCAATGCGTGAGTGCCTCGGCACGCCCCAGGCCGATACGAGCCCACAGACGGCAGTCCCTTCCGGCATGACGCACTGCGACGACGCCCACCGGCAACCACACAAGGAGCCGACATGAACCGAGAACCCGAGTACGGGGCTCATACCCGTACCGATAAGGCAGATGGAGCCGTAAACGCCTCAGACGAGGTGGATGTCTACAAGGCCAAGCCAGAGGTCACCATCGACGGACGCAGCGAGCACAGCCGCTCCCTGGACATTCCGGCGACGCTTGGCGGCTTTCTTGCAGCGCTTGGAAGCCTGCTTCTTCTTAGCGGTCTCATCAGCGCAATCATCGGAGTCGTCGGCTACCAGACCGGGGTCGGCGGCAACCGCAGCGAGCTATCGGTGGCGGGCCTTGCCGGAGGCCTCATCACTTTGTTCATAGCCTTTCTCATTGGGGGGTGCACGGCTGCGCGCATTGCCCGTCACCATGGAACACGGCATGGGCTGATGACTGTGGTGTGGATGGTCGTTCTGGCTGCTGTGTTTGCAGCACTGGGGGCGTGGTTCGGAGCAGAGTACGACCTCTTTTCGAGCCTGAATGCACCGCAGTTCTTCACCTCCGACGCGCTCGCAGCAGGAGCGATCATCAGCAGCCTTGTGGCGCTTGCAGTAATGCTTCTCGGCGGTTATCTGGGAGGGCGTTTGGGTGAGCGCTCGAGCCGGGCCGGCGAGGCCGAATTGGTCGAGACCCGCCGAGGGGTCACCACCCAAGAGGGAGGCATTCTGCAGCGGCGGCGTGAAGGGGGACGGCTTTGAATCAAACAGAGATTCCCGCCAATGAACCTGGGGACACATCTGATGACATCGGGTCCTCCGAAACCTCGGTAGTCCGGCGCGAGGAGGAGCTCGGCGTCGGCACGACCGCAGAGCAAGTCGGTTCCGTGCGTGCTCACAAGTCGGTCGAGACCTTCCCGATCCGGCAAGTGGTGGACCGCAATGTCGAGCACGCCGACGTCGAACGTCAGACGCCTGCAGCAGAGGACTCCGGAGAGATCGAGACCTTGCCGGATGGCTCCGTCTCCATCCCGATCTTTGAAGAGGAGCTGGTGGTGACCAAACGGATGGTCGTACGAGAGCGTGTCGTCGTCCGGAAATCGACGGTCACCGATGAGCACGTGGTCGAGGCGGAGCTCAAGCGGGAGCGCATCGACATCGAAGCGGATCCGTCTGTCGAGAACGTAGTCCATCACTCGGAAGGGAACCGGGCGGGAGAAGCACCTCCCGAAGAGATGTAAACGCGTGGATCAGAGTGTTTCGGGTCTTGATAGAGCAACTGACATGTACATGAACTAGGAAAAGGAGAAGCAATATGGAGGAGTTTCAAGACGGTTTGGGGGATGCGTGGGGGTCCATCGCCACCTTTCTGCCCAAGCTTGTGGGCTTCCTGCTTATTTTGGTTATCGGGTACTTCATCGCCAAGGCGATTGCAAAGATCGTTGACCGCGTACTCGAGCGAGTGGGTTTCGACAAGCTGGTAGAGCGTGGAGGGGTCGGCAAAGCCCTGGAGAGATCCAAGTACGATGCCTCCGCCATTCTGGGGAAAGTCGTGTTCTATGCACTCTTCCTGTTCGTTCTGCAGCTGGCTTTTGGGGTGTTCGGCCCCAATCCCATCAGCGATTTGATTCGTGGCGTCATTGCATATCTCCCAAACGTTTTCGTTGCCATCGTCATCATCGTGATAGGCGCTGCTATTGCTGCTGCGGTCAAAGAGATAATCGAAGCGTCTCTCGGAGGGCTCAGCTACGGGCGCGGACTTGCGTTAGGTGCAAGCGCACTGATTCTAGGTGTTGCGCTGTTCGCAGCGCTGGACCAGCTCAACATCGCCGAAGACATCGTCAAGGGACTCTTCTACGCAATCCTGGCCATCATGGTCGGCTCTGCGGTCATCGCGATCGGCGGCGGCGGCATCAAGACCATGAGCGGTTATTGGGAGCGGGCTGCCCAGAAGGCAGAGGAGGAGTCCTCCAACATGAAGGAAGAAGCTCAAGGGAGCAAGGAGCGCATCCAGGAGCGCGCTCAGGAGCGTTCAGAGCAGGCAAAGGCGTCCGGTGGCGGGGCAGACGAGCAGTCTGGCGCTCGTTCTGCCGGCAACGTCGGCTAGATAGTCCGAGCATTTGACCGCAGAGAGAAGGGAGAGATCAGGTGGGCTGGGTCAGAAAGTGGCCCGGGGACGATTCGTAGCGCGGTACGGAACAGATGGGTTAGCGAAGGAAAGAAGGAGAAGGAGGAGAAATGAGTCAAGAGTTTCTTGAGAGCGTTGGAAGCGACATCATTTCCACTGATGGCAGCAAGATCGGCACCGTGGAGGAAATCTACCTCGACCAGCAAACCGACCAGCCCGAATGGGTGTTGGTGAAGACCGGCTTGATGGGAGGCTCGAGCTTCGTTCCGCTTGCCGGCGCATCTATGGAAGAGGGGGCGGTGCGGGTTTCCCATGAGGAGCAGAAGGTGAAGGACTCGCCGGATGTCCTTGCCGACGGCGAACTGTCCCAGGAAGAGGAGGCCGAACTCTACCGTTATTACGGCATCGAGTATTCGGAGTCGAGCTCGGACACGGGGCTCCCCGAAGGCACGCCAGACACTGGACAGCGTGAGCCGGTGGGCCGTGACGTAAGCGGACCAACGACCGACGACGCGATGACGCGCTCCGAGGAGGAGCTTCAGGTCGGCAAGACACAGCGGGAAGCAGGGCAGGCGCGGCTCAAGAAGTACGTGGTTACGGAAAACGTCAGCGAGACGGTTCCGGTGCAGCGTGAGGAACTGCAGATCGAGCGTGAGCCCATAACCGACGCCAACGTCGACGAAGCGACTTCCGGACCCGAGATCTCGGAGGAAGAGCACGAGGTCACTCTTACCGAGGAAGAGGTTGTCGCGAACAAGCGGGTCGTCCCCAAGGAGCGCGTGCGGATGTCAAAGGACACCGTCACAGAGGAGCGAGAGATCTCCGAAGAACTGCGCAAGGAGCGCATCGAAGCGGAGGGCGACGTAAGCGAGAAGTCCTCCCAATAGGTTCGCAGGTTCATCGTGAAAGCCCTCCCCGTGTGGGAGGGCTTTTGCGCGACCGGAGACATAGGTGCTTAGGTTAATCGTCAGGGTCCGGTCAAGGCATGTCCTGCATGAGCTTCAGCACCTTGGTTATCGTGTTCCAGTTCCGAGCCGTCGCAGAGGTCCCGAGACTTCGCTCGAAGTAATCGGTGGTCAGCTTGGATCTACCTGACCCGTTGGGGTAACGGAGGTAGATCTCCCGGCCTCTGACTTCGAACTCGTCGGGCGGCGAGCGATCGGGGTCGAGCTTCGCAAGCGCTTTTCCTTCAGGTGCGTCGGCGAGAAACATGACGTGTAACGATGTGAACTCAGCACCTTTTGTGATGAACGGGTTCCCGACAACGACACCTTCCAGATCGCGGCGGGTACGCAGGTGAACGGAGACAGTAAGGCCGAAGGTCCCGGCCATGGCGCGCTCGATACCGGCGGCGAGCTTCGCCGGGGCGGATGCGCGGCTTCCGAACACGATATTGCCGCTCTGCACGCACGAAACGACTTCCTGATGCCCTAGTTCCTCGAACATCGACCGCAGCTCTGGCATTGCGACCTTGTTCTTCCCTCCGACGTTGATTCCACGGAGGAAGGCAACGTAGGTCGGCACGGCTCTATTCTATTAGCAAAGGGAGCGATGCAAAAAGAGAGGGCCCGGCTACAGGGCCCTCTCTCTTTGCGGAAACCGCTGCTGGCGTGCTAACCGCCCGGCTGCAGCACTCCTCCGTTCACCTTGAGCCTGTAGGGCGCGTACTGAGCTGGTGTGATCGCCTCAGTCGGTTCGTCGTACGTAACTATGGCTGCGACCGTCTCGGCCGATCCTCCGATGGCTCCGGTTAGCCCGGCTCCGCTCAGGCTTCCATCGAAGGAAGGGCCCAGCGGGATCTCGGCAATCCACGCCTCATCACCTGCATCGGTGTAGGAGACAAGCTGCACGGTGAAGCCGCTTACGCGAATGCGGCGGACTTCGGTCATGGAGCGCCACTTGGCCAACGACTTGCCCTGGGAGACAGATTTCCGTCCGACCTTGACCTTGTCGATCCACCAACCCGGGCCGTCCACCACCGAATCCGTCACATAGCGGAACGACAGGAGCACCTTTTTGCCGGCGTACTTGGCAAGGTTGAAACGCTCGGTCTTCCACCCCTTCGAGTTGCCTGTGAACCCCGGCAGGTTTTGCTTGACTGCGGAGATCGTGCCGGGATCCGCCGTCTTCGTGGTGTCTTTGTTGCGAAGGCTCTTGTACGTCTTTCCGTCGTTGGTCGAGATTTGAACGAAGCCGAAGTCCCAGAGCTCCTCGGTGTTCCACTTGGTTCGGAAGGTGAGCTGAGGCTTCCCGTTGGGCACTCTCACTCGCTGGATTATGGCGCGATCCAAATTGGGCCCAGAGCCCGAGTACAGGGCGGGGTTGCCCTCGTGATGCGGCGGTTTGCGATCGACCTTCCATTCAACAGGCCGGGAGGGCAGCTTCGAGGCGCCGTTGAACTTGACCCGCGAGATGGCGTCCGCGGAGAGGTAGTCTCCGGAGTCGTTTCGAAGCCGGACGTAATCCGATCCGTTGGGCGGCGCGCCGGCCTTGGAGTAGCTGTGTCTGGTGTTGAAGTTAATACTGGCGGCAAGCGTGTCCGTTTGATAATCGGCCGCCTCGCCGCCGTTGAGAGCAGCACCTTCGCCGAGCACCTCGTCGAGCGCCACCATGGCCGCCCACCTGTGAAGGGTGTCGGCGGCGGTAACCCCGGCGCTGCGGTTCTCGAGGAGCTTCTCGAGGGATCTGAGCCCGTTTGCGTTGTCGCGATGGAGCATCCGCATGAAGCCGGATCCGTAATGATCGGCCAGGTACTCCATCATCGTGTAGACGGCCCCGTAGTCACAAAGGGTTTCGTCGGAACCCTGATCCTCCCACGCGGTCAACGAGTTCTCGGGGCCTCCCCCCCGGGGGTTGGGGTTGGCGGCGGTTTCCCTCCCCAGGTAGCCGAGAAAGCATTGGACATGGGAATCGAAGTCCTGGTCGGTGATGGGCAGGCTCGGGTCGACATAGTCGGTGATGGTTTGGGCCCAGTCTGACAACCCCTCGTCGACCCAGATGGACTCATCCGGATCCTCGTAGTACTCGAGGAGATGCTGGTATTCGTGCGCAAAGACTCCTTCGTACAGGAAGGCACGTGCCGGTGCACTTGCACACGGGTCGCCCGGAGCGGGGTCGTTTGGTGGGTTGGCACCGGTGCGATGGAGCCAGTCGAAGCCGTCGATCGTCATGACGTTGCGGTCGACCAGCTCATTGAACAGTGAGTAGAAGAAGCCGGCGATATAGGTGAGCTCGTTGGCATTGTCCATGTCATAGAAATTGTCGTCCCGGACGTTGTCTACGAGAACGACGGTGTTGTCACCCTGTCCTCGGTAGTAGTTCGCCGGGAGATCGACTTCTTCCGGGAGGATGGCGTTTGAGCCGTTGCGATCGGGGGGGACACTGAAGGCCTGAGACTCCACTGGATACATGTTCGAGTCGAACTCATCGATCAGATAGTCGACCTGTGCGTCTGTGATCCTGGTCCGTTCGCCGTTGCGGCAGTCGTTGGGCTGAAAGTTGAGATTGGTGGAGATCTCGTCGTTGTCCTGAGCGACCCATACTTCGATCTTGTCACCCACCCCGCGAAGGCGGTAGTCCTTCAGGTAGATAGCATCCTGAGCGTCATCCAGCGCCAACCAAGTCCGGATGTCACCTTCGACCGGGGGCGCGCCGCTCCTGGCTGCAGTGCGTCGAACCGCCTGGCGCGCGGTTTTCTGCACATCACCCCGGAATGGCAGGGGCCGCCCCTTGTTGTAGTCGGGGCCCACATGCCGGGTGTCGTCCCGTGACGGGCCGCGGGCGGCCGCGGCAGCACCGGCGGCGCCCACGGTCGGAATCATCATTGCGAGGAGGCCTAAGCCCAGTGACAGGGTTGCAAGTCGCTTTCCGGGCATAGAATTTTTCCATTCTCGAGAGCTCCCAGCGGACAGTTGCTTGAACCCGAGGAATATAGCCCGAACTGTGCACATCCTGTTACCACCCCGGCGCGTTGAGTAAGCTTGTTACCGACTTTCTTCTGGTCGATCGGGATAGGGCGGGGCCCTGCCGGGTCGACTAGGGTGGCGGCAGGCCGGGCTCGAGTGCCGGGTCATGGGCTGCATCACAAGAGGGGGTTGTGGTTGGACGGCGACCTTATGGCGGCCGAGATGGCGCAGCAGCCCGACGTGCTGACCGGGTTGATCGATCGGCGCGCCGAAGTGATCGAAGAGCTTCGGGGGGCGATCACCCCGGCCCCCGTCGGCATCGTGCTCGTCGCCCGTGGGTCCTCCGATCATGCGGCGATATACGGTCGGTACGTGCTCGAAGCTGCCACCGGCCTTCCGGTGGCGCTGGCTGCGCCGAGCCTGCATACGCTGTACGACATCAAGCCGAGGTGCGAAGGCTTTCTTGCCGTCGGTGTGAGTCAGTCGGGCCGAACACCCGAGATCGTCACGGTGCTCGAGCGCCTGGTGGCCGGCGGCGCCCGGGCGGTCGCTATGACCAACGAACCCGAGAGCCCCCTCGGTCATGTCGCTGGGGCAGTCATCTCGCTTGGGGCAGGTCAAGAGCGGGCCGTTCCGGCAACCAAGACCTTTACCGCGCAGCTGGTCGCCTTTGCTTTCCTCGCCGAAGCTCTCGGCCGCGCGGCCTGGGGCTCTGAGCATTGGAGACGCCTTCCCGACGCGGTTGCACAGGTTCTCGATGATCCGGAGCCCCCCGTAGCGGTGGCACAGGCGATTGGCCACGCCGAGGGACTCCTGACGGTGGGACGAGGCTACATGTACTGCGTTGCCCTCGAAGCAGCGTTGAAGCTCAAGGAGACCACCTCTTTGTTGTCCGAGGGTTATTCGGCAGCGGATCTGCGGCATGGGCCGTTCGCGGTTGTCGAGCGCGACTTCCCTGTGTTGTCCTTCTCGGCCGCTGGACCTGCCGCGCGCGACATGCTCGAGCTCACTCAGTGGTTGCGCCAGTCGCGCGGCGCTCACGTATTGCGGGTGTCGGAAGACCCCGGCGCGGATCTGCCTCTCCCACGCATCGAGGCCGAACCATTGGTTCCGATAGCCGCAGTAGTTCGCGCGCAACAGGTTGCATATCGGCTCGCCCTGTACAGGGGAATGGACCCCGACGCCCCGGAAGGTCTCACCAAAGTCACGCCAACGAAATAACTCAAGCCTTGGAGGTGCCGTGCCGGACAAAGATGTAACCCTTACCAATGACGTCGGGCTGCATGCTCGCCCCGCCGCCGTCTTCAGCAAGATGGCCACCGGCTTTTCCTCCGAGGTCACCGTCTCGAAGGGGGACCGTTCGGCCAACGCCAAATCGATCATGTCGGTGCTGAAGCTCGACGTCAAGAAGGGGGACAGCATATCCATAGCCACCGACGGTGAGGACGCCGACGAGGCTCTGGCCGAACTTGTGAAGTTCATCGAGTCTCAGTGAAAACCCTTTCGGGCGTTGCTGCCTCTTCGGGAGCGTCGGTCGCTCCGGCGTGGCTTCATGCTGTGGCCGATTTCGACATCCCCGAGGGCGAGGTCGGTGATCGCGACGCAGAGCTCGCCAAGCTGCGGAAGGCAGTCGAAGCAGTGGGCCGGGCATTGGAGGAAAAAGCCGAGCAGGCGTCGGGGGAGCTTGCAGAAGTGCTCGACGCTCAGGCGATGATGGCACGTGATCCCGAGCTTGCAGACTCCGCCGAACGCGTCATTCAGGATCAAGGAACATCCGCCGCGAGGGCGATCATCGATGCAGGGGAAGACTATGCCGAAGTACTCGCCGCCAGTGAGAGCGAGTACATGGCGGCGCGCGCCGAAGACATACGCGACGTGTGCAAGCGCATCGCCCGGTCCGCTGTCGGTGCGCCGGAAACAAGCGTTGCCGATTTGTCGGAGCCGTCGGTCATCGTGGCGACAGAGCTGCCCCCCGCAGACGTCGCTTCGCTTGACCCACAGCTGGTGCAGGGGATAGCGACAGAAGAAGGCAGCCGAACGAGCCACACCGCGATCGTCGCCCGGGCGCTCGGGATTCCGGCTGTGGTCGCGGTCAAGGGACTTACGGCGGCCGCGTCAAAGGACTCTCCCATCGCCGTCGACGGCGATGGGGGCGAGGTCCACATCGAGCCCGACGACGACACCAAGTCGCGCCTCGAAGGGAAAGCCGCGGCCAGGGCGAAGCGTCGGGAGGACCTCAAAGCGAGGGTTCCCGACGGCCTTGCCGCTACCAAGGACGGCCACCGCGTGGAGGTCGGTGCGAATGTCGGCGCCGTTGCCGAGCTGGAGGCCGCTCTCGACGAGGGGGCTGAGGCAGTCGGGCTGCTGCGCACCGAGCTTCTCTATATCGGTCACTCAGAGGCGCCGGACGAGGACGAGCAGGTCGGCGTCTACGGGGCCATGGCCGAGCTTCTTGGGGACCGCCGGCTGGTGGTGCGGACCTTCGATTTCGGGGCGGACAAGCCGGTTCCGTTCCTCGACGTCGACGCCGAGGAGAACCCCGCACTCGGCGTGAGGGGCATCCGGCTGGCGCGGCTGCATCCCGACCTCATAACCACCCAGCTGCGGGCGATTGTGCGAGCCACCGAAGGCGGGAGGCGCATCGGCGTCATGGCGCCGATGGTGGCCACCGCAGAGGAGGCGGATTGGTTCGTTGAGCAGGTGAACGCCGCCGGAGGGCAGGAGGCCGGTCTGGAAGTGGGTGCGATGGTGGAGGTTCCGGCCGCAGTGCTGGTTGCGGGCGATCTCGCGGAACGGCTCGACTTCCTCTCGATCGGCACCAACGACCTCACCCAATACCTCCATGCGGCGGACCGCCAGCTGGGTGCTCTCTCCTACCTCCAGGATCCCTTCTCGCCCGCTCTGCTCCGGGCGGTTCAAACGATCTGCCTCGGGGCGCGCGACAAGGCCTGGGTCGGAGTGTGCGGAGAAGCCGCCGGCGACCCCGCATGGGCGCTGATAGCGGTCGGGCTGGGCGTGACGGAGCTCTCCGTGGGCTCCGATTCCTTGCTCGAGGTGCGGGTCGCCCTTGCCGAGGCGACGCTCGACGACTGCCGTTCGGCGGCGGCGGAGGCGATCGGTGCGCCGGGCCCCGATGCGGCGCACCGGATTGCGACCGGGTTACTGGCGTGACCAGGCTCCTGAATCGGTCCGGAGACGCGTTGTCGTCGCTGCGCGGCCCAGAGCTGACCGACGCGATCAGGGCATCGGAGGGACGGACCGTGCTGGCCGAGGTCGTGGCGGGGGCCCCCGCACTGCTGAACGGCACCTCCAACGCCGAGCTCGTCGCCGCCTTCGGAGCCGATCTCATCTGCTTGAACCTGGCCGAGCCGGGGGCCGGCCGGCCCCTCGTTGAAGGTCTGGAGGAAGTCGATCCGCCTCCCATGGGCTTCTCAGGATTGGCCGGGTTTCTGGGACGTCCGGTTGGTCTCAACCTCGAGCCCGACATCGATTCGGTGCCCGCCGCCTTCCGGGCGAGCCCGGCGAACGTCGGTGCGGCCGAAGCTGCCGGCGCCGCCTTCGTGATGGTCACCGCCAACCCTGGACGCGGCGTGACCATCGAGGACCTCGAATCTGCGGTCCGCACGGTAAGAAGGACGGCGGAGGGAACGTTGTGCTGGGCGGGAAAGATGCACCACGCCGGCGCCGAGGAGCCGCTGGGCCGCAAGAGCGTGGCCAGGCTGATAGCCGCCGGGGCTCAGGGCGCTCTCGTGCCTGTGCCCGGGACGGTCCCCGGGATCTCCGAAGGGCTGGCGGCCGACATGGTCGAGGAGGCTCGCTCTGCCGGCGCGCTGGCAATCGGCACCATCGCAACCTCCCAGGAAGGCGCCGACAGCCACACCCTCAGGCAGCTAGCTCTGTGTGCCAAGCGAATCGGAGTCGACGTGCACCACATCGGCGACGCCGGTTTCTCGGGACTCGCCTCACCCGAGAGCCTGTATGCCTATTCAGTTGCAGCGAGGGGGATCCGTCACACATGGAATCGCATGGCTCGAGGCACTCGCGCCTCGTGGACCGGAAAGGAGTAGGACATGGGCTTCGAAGAGGTTGCCGGACAGGTCATCGCGGGGCTAGGAGGCAAGGAGAACATCGAGAACATGGAGCCTTGCATCACCCGCATCCGCGTGCAGGTTGCCGACAAGGCCAAGATCGATGAGCCGGCGCTGAAGGCGGCCGGCGCACACGGGGTGATGAAGATGGGCTCTGCCATTCAGGTGGTCATGGGAACCCAAAGCGACAACATCGAAGCGGAGATGCGCCGAATCATGGAGGGTGAATGACCATCGCACTGGCCAGTCCTTTTACCGGGAAGGTGGTACCGCTGGAGGAGGTCGCGGACGACGTCTTCTCCCAGCGCGTCATGGGTGACGGGGTCGCGGTGCTGCCTAGCGAGGGCCGTGTCGTGGCGCCGGTCGCAGGGACGGTGGGGAAGCTCTTCGAGGGCGGGCACGGGTTTGCAATCGAGACGCCGGACGGGCTGCAGGTTCTCGTTCACGTTGGTCTCGAGACCGTGCACCTCGAGGGCGACGGTTTCACCGTGAAGACGAATGAGGGCGACGAGGTGGCCGCCGGCGACGAAATGGTGACCGTCGACCTCGACCGCATGCGCGAGCTCGGGATCGACATGGTGTCGCCGGTGGTGGTGATCTCGGGTCAGGACGTTACCGTCAGCGCGTCGGATGAAGTTAGCGCCGGAGACCCCCTGCTCGAAACTCACTAGCAACCCTTTTAGGCAGCACGTGACGCTCCGGAGCACCCCCTCCTTCCAGGCACCCAGGCTTTGAGTGCCGTTCCAGGACGGGGCGCCCTCCGCTCCGAAAGGCGGGTGGTCCCCGGCTATTGCGGTGGGAGTAGCAGCAGGGCGTCGCCTATTGGTCGTTCGCCCTCCTCGTCCGAGGGGCGGTTGACCAGGTTGTCTCCGATCGTCACGGTGGTCGATCCGCCGCCGTCGAGGTTGACGGAGGTGACCGCTCCCAGCGAGCGCATCACCCGGGCCTCCTCGACGAAGCTTGCTCCAACGCTCCAGTCTGGCTGGCGGCCGTCAATTGCGACCAGCAGAAGGTGGTGGTCGGCGGTGATCCCGGCGATCGTCCGCGGATTGCGCCGGAGGCCGAACGCAACGTAGAAGAAGGGATCGTCGCGGTGTACGAAACCCTCCCTGAACGCGGTTATGTGAGCCCGGCCGTGGTTCAGCAGGCGCGGCCCCCCGTTGATAATGCCGAGCCCATCCCGGAGGGGGACTCTGCCGGACCCCGCGAGCACGCGCTCGAGCACCCGTATCCTCTGACCGATGGCGGAGTGGTGGCGAAGCCAGCGGGCGCCGGCGCCGGTTCCCGCAAGCACGCTCCCGTGTTCCGGGATGGAACCGCCGCGCTCATTGCGCAGTGCGGTGACCCGCCCGGTCGCGTCCAGCACCGCCTCAACGCCGGGCCCGGAATCGGTCCTCGCCCCGAAATCCGGCGTGAAAAGGATGAGCTCTGACCCATCGGTGCAGGTGAAGTCGTGCTTGGGACGCTGCGTGGGGATGTCTCCACCCACTCCGCCACAGGACCGGATCAGACCCGGCCTGCGGTTGAGTCCGTCCACCAGCCGTCCACCGCCATCGGCCGAGATAGCCCGCAGCCTGGTGCGCAGGGCTTTGATGGCGGCGACGTCGCCGGGATCTTCGGACAGCAGCAGGCTGGTCCGACCGTCGAGCGCCTCGCTGATCAGCCGCCCATCCTCTACCCCTATGCCGGCCAGGTCCCCCGGAGTCCCATCGACGGGCTCGATGACGAAGTAGCCCCCGTTGATAGCGGCCAACGGGTCGAACCGCCCGGCGATGTCGGTGAGCCTCTCGAGACCGGGAACGATGTCGGTCCCTAGTACGGGCTTGAGCGCGCCGTCCCAGCGCCTCAGGTCGATGTCGAAGATGTTGACCACCCACGGCCCGCTCGTCGGCCCGCCGTCGAGGCTCGTATGAGTCCCGGCCGCATCCGGGTAGCCATCTGCGATCAGACGCTCCGCCACGGCGTCTGCCCGATCCTGTGAGCTGAACCGTCCCACCTGCACCAGGTATCCGGTCGGCCCCGGCCGGGGATCGTCGGGCGCTCTCCCTTCGATCCGCTCGATTCTCCCGGCGTAGCCCAGCCGGTGGAGCGCCCGAACCGTCGATTCGGCGGCGGCGCGCCGGGGGAAGAGGGCGATGTCGACGGTGAAGAAATCGTCTGGATCGGGATGACCGCGCCGAATGAGCGTGTGGACGACTCCCGGCGCCAACTCCGTGGATCTGCGGGTCTCCTCGAGCCCTGGGGGGCCCAGGGGCAGGCCCTCGGGACTGGACCGGGCTGGGCCGCCACCGGCGGGAACCATCAGCCCGGCGCTCAGGGCCACCGCGGCGACCACCGCCATTACAAGATGCCGCCGCCGAACCATTCCCATCATGGAACCCCCTGTCGTCGCCCGGCCATGGATCCTACTCCGATGGATCTACGCACAACTCCAGGTCGGGGAGCCCATCGCCCCCCGCTCCCTCGTGCACCCGCTCCAAGCGCACCGCCTCCAACGAGCTCACGAGAGCGTCGACTGGAGCGAGGCTCTCGGCGGGGAAGGTTGTGGTGACGCCTATCGTCTTCATGCCGGCGGCGCGGGCTGCGGCCAGGCCGGCAGGGGAATCCTCGATGACGATGCACGTGCCCGCCGGCGCCCCCAATCGGCTCGCCGCGGTCAGATAACCTTCCGGGTCCGGCTTGCCCTTGACGATGTCGTTGGCCGTTATGAGGACTGGAGGTTCGGGGATTCCCACCGCCGCCAGCCGAGGTTGGGCCACCGTGGTGGTTCCCGAGGTCACCACCGCCCAGCTGGCCGGGGGCAACGAGCGCACGAGCTCGGCCGCGCCCATGATGCCGACCAGCCCCGAAAGGTCCTCCGCTTCCCTGTGTTCGAGGAGCTCCACCTCCGACTCGACCGAAAGTTTGGGAGCGAAGTCCCGGATGATCTCGGCCGAGGGCCGGCCGTGCGCAACCTCCATGATGGCGTCTCCGTCGAGCCCGCGCTCGTCTGCCCAGACCCGCCACACCCTGTCGACCACTGCGGTGGAGTCCGCTAGGACGCCGTCGAGATCGAACAGGATGGCTTTGCAGGTGAATCGGGTCTGGGTCACCTGTGACCTCGGCCGGGTATGGGCACGCCGGCTCTTCCAGGGCTCAAGCGGCCCACACTTCCGAGCCGTCCACAAGCGTGCGACGAACTGTCAATGAATCGTCCAGGACGACGATGTCGGCCGGCGCGCCGGGCTCGAGAGTGCCCAGGTCGGACCGCCCGACGAGCCGGGCGGGCACCCGGCTCGCTGCGTCCAGCGCGTCGGCAAGGCCTGCCCCGAGCGCCACCAGATTGCGTACACCCGCATCCATCGTCGCCACGCTGCCGGCGAGCGTACCGTCCTCGAGGCGCGCCGCTCCCTGCGCAACCGTGACACTCCGGTCGCCCAGACGATAGTCACCGTCCTCCAGGCCCGCCGCCATGATGGCGTCGGTCACGACCGCGAAGCGCCCACGGGATGCGAGGAAGGCGGCGTAGGCGGACTCCGGCGCAAGGTGTATGTAGTCGACGATCGCCTGCACGGTGACATCCGGGCGCACGAGTGCCACCCCGGCTACGCCCGGGTCGCGCGCCTGCCAGCGCCGCTGGGCGTTGTAGATATGGGTGACGGCGCGCGCCCCCCGATCGAAGGCGGCGTGAGCCATACGGGCGTCGGCATCACAGTGGCCACAGGCGACAACGATGCCTCTTTCGGTCAGCCAGCCGATGAGCTCGAGTCCGCCGGGAAGCTCCGGCGCAAGCGTCACGTAGCTCACTGGACCCGCTGCGCACAGGCGTTCGGCATCCTCGATGCTTGGCTCGACGAGATTGGCGGGGTTGTGGGCCCCCTTCCACCGGGGGTTGAGCCACGGTCCTTCGAGGTGGATGCCGAGGATCCGAGGTCCTCCGGGCGCGGGCTCGAGGTCTTTGGCGACCTCGAGGGCGCGTTTGTAGGTGTCCATGGGCGATGTGATGAAAGTGGGCTGGTAGGCCGTGACCCCTGTGCCGGCCAGCACCCGGCCGGCGCTCCGGTAGTCGTCTGCGTCCGCAGCGAGAAAGTCGACGCCGCCGAAGCCGTTGACCTGAAGGTCGACGAACCCCGGCGCAGCCAGGTCGCTCTTGCCCGGAGGAGACACTCCCACCTCGGCAACCTTGCCGTCTTCGATCATCACGTCGCCCGTGACGATGGCGTCACCGACTTTCGCTGCCTTCACTCCGACCCGCATAGACGCCTCAACTCCCTTCGGACACCGTGCACCGTAAAGGAGTAGTTTGGAGTGCGCCAACACATCGTGCTCCAGGGGGAGAGAACATGCTTGCGGTAGCCCAGCGGATCGGCCGTTCATTGATGATGCCCATCGCCGTGCTTCCGGCTGCGGCGTTGTTGCTGCGCCTCGGTGCCTACTTCCAGGAGGTGTCGTGGCTCGCCTGGGGCAACACGGTGTGGCAGGTCATGGAGGCGGGTGGAAACGGCGTGTTCCAGAACCTGCCCTTGATATTCGCCATCGGTGTGGCCATCGGCTTCACGGAGGGTGCCGGCGCCGCAGGGCTCGCCGCCGGAGTGGGCTATGTCGTTCTGAAGGCGATCAACGACATTTCCGAGGTAAGTGAAGGCGTGCCGGTCGATATGGGTGTGTTGGGTGGCATTCTCATTGGCCTGGTTGCTGCGGTCCTCTACACGCGCTACAAGGGCATCCGGCTGCCCGATTACCTGGCCTTCTTCGGCGGCCGGCGCTTCGTTCCGATAGTCACCGCCTTCGCGGCGCTGGGCATCGGCCTTGTCGCCTATTTCGTGTGGCCGCCCATCGGCCGGACAATCGACGGCTTCGGCGACTGGATCGTCGGGGCCGGAGCCCTGGGGGTGTTCATCTATGGGATCGCAAACCGCGCGCTGCTCCCGGTCGGTTTGCACCACATCCTGAACACGCTCGTGTGGTTCGAGTTCGGCACCTTCAAACCGCCCGGGGGCGGAGCGGCCGTGCATGGGGACCTCACGCGTTTCTTTGCCGGTGATCCCGAGGCCGGGATCTTCATGGCGGGGTGGTACTTCGTGATGATGTTCGGTCTTCCGGCGGCGTGCTTTGCGATGTATCGCGCCGCGGACGCGGACAACAAGCAGTCGACGAAGGCGATCATGGGATCAAGCGGGTTCACATCGTTTCTCACCGGGATCACGGAACCGATTGAGTTCAGCTTCCTGTTCCTCGCACCCATGCTGTATGCGGTGCATGCATTGCTTTGCGGAGTCGCGTTGGTGGTGGCCGAGGTTCTCGGCATCAGGCACGGCTTTGGCTTCTCGGCGGGCTTGATCGACTACCTCGTCGCTTTTGGTGCTGCGACCAATCCCCTGCTGATCATCCCCATCGGACTGATCTTTGCGGCTGTGTACTTCGCGCTGTTCAGCACAGCCATCCGGGTCTTCGACCTCAGCACGCCCGGACGCGAGGGGCGCGGCGAGAAGGCCCCGCAAGGGGCGGCGAGTGCCGAGCCGGCACCCGCCTAGATTCAGGTGAACGAGGCGCTCGCCGTCGTCTTCATGGCGGTGGTGTGGTGGGCGCCGACCTTCATTGGACTGACCGATCTCCAGGGCCGGCGCGCCGTTCCCCGCGTTCTGGTGTGGAAATGGACGGCCATTCTCTGTGTGCCGGTGGCGGGGGCACTGCTCTATCGCATCAAAGGACGCCGCGAGCTGGACGCACGGGTGAACTGACGGGCGACTTATCCTCGAGGAACCTTACCGATCTGGGCAGGCGGCGCGCCTACAGATAGGAGAGCTTGTGAGCTACGACTACGACCTACTCGTCATCGGATCGGGACCCTCGGGGCAGAAGGCCGCAATTCAAGCCGCAAAGGTGGAACGCACCGTTGCCTTGGTCGAACGGCGGAACATGGTCGGGGGCGTCTGCGTCAATACCGGCACCATCCCTTCGAAGACGCTGAGGGAATCCATCGTCTACCTCACCGGCATGAACCAACGGGCCCTCTACGGACGCAGCTACCGGCCGACGGACGACTTGACGATGGACGATCTGCTCGGCCGGGCCAACCGGGTGGTTGGCGCGGAGATCGACGTCATCCGTGATCAACTGCGCCGCAACCGAGTCGAGCTCCTCACCGGCTCCGCCAGCTTCGCCGATTCGCACCACCTGATCGTGCACGATGAACGAGGCGGAGAACAGAAGATAAGCGGTGACAAGATCGTCATTGCGGTGGGAACGTGTCCGGCGCGCCCCGAGAGTGTCGCGTTCGACGACCGGACTATTCTGGATTCGGACGGAATTCTCGTACTCGACCAGATTCCCGGTTCGATGGTTGTGGTGGGGGCCGGCGTCGTAGGAATCGAATACGCATCCATGTTCGCTGCGCTCGGAACGAAGGTGACGGTGGTAGAGCGGCGCGCCAGATTGCTCGACTTTTGTGACATCGAGATTACCGAGGCTCTTCAGTACCACCTTCGCGACCTGGGCGTAACGTTCCGCTTCAATGAAACCGTCACCGGGGTAGAGGCGTACAAGGAAGGCGCGCTCACCTTTCTCGAGAGCGGTAAGAAGATCGCATCGCGCGCCGTGATGTATTCCGCAGGCAGACAAGGGGCAACCGAGAGCCTGGGTCTGGAGAAGGCCGGGCTCGAGGCAGACGAGCGCGGCCGAATCTCGGTGGAGTCGACCTTTCAAACCTCAGTCGACAACATCTATGCGGTCGGCGACGTCATCGGGTTTCCCAGCCTGGCGGCCAGCTCGGCCGAGCAGGGGCGCCTCGCAGCGCGCCACGCATTCGGCCTTGAAGTCAGCTCCATTGCAAAGCTGTTGCCCGTGGGGATCTACACAATTCCCGAAGTCAGCTTTGTCGGCAAGACCGAAGAAGAGCTCACCGAGCAGGCCATCCCCTACGAGGTGGGTATCTCTCGATACAGGGAACTGGCGCGCGGGCAGATCGTCGGTGACTCCTACGGGATGCTGAAGCTGCTCGTTTCGCCCGACGACCACAAGCTTCTCGGTGTTCATGTGTTTGGGACGAGCGCCACCGAGGTCGTTCATATCGGGCAGGCTGTCATGGGAACAGGCGGCACTATCGACTTCTTGATGGAGTCCGTGTTCAACTACCCGACCCTGGCGGAGTCCTACAAGGTTGCAGCTCTCGATGCGATGAACAAGATCCAGGCCATCGACCAACTGGTGGGTTGAGCGCGCCCTAAGCCCGGCTCGAATGCGTCGGTAATTGGCGCGACGAGGCACTATGGTCCTGTGATGCAAGCGGGAGAAGTCGTCGAGATTTTCATCGGTCCGGAGTTCACTCGCCCGATGGCGCCTGTCGATTCGGTGAAGGCGGTTGCGGGCAGGGGGCTCGAGGGCGACCGGTACTACCGCCCGGACGAGGCCCCCGACAGTCATCCAGACGAAGAGATCACGCTCATCGAGTCAGAGGCGATAGCGGCGGCGCAGGCCGAGACCGACGTTGTCTTCGGGCCCGAGGACACCCGCCGCAACATCGTCACGCGTGGCGTGCGGCTCGACGATCTCGTGGGACGGAGCCTGTCTGTGGGCGAGGTGGTCGTCGAGGCGATCGAGCTCAACCCGGCGTGCGCCTACCTCGTGAAGATCACAGGAAAGCCTTTTCTGAAGCAGCTCGTGCACAGGGGCGGAGTTCGAGGCCGGATCGTATCCACCGGGGTGATCCGGCGGGGCGACATCATCCGTACCAACTTGCAATAAGCCCAATCGCTTGAACGATCAGGCGCCATCCTCGTTGCGCGAGGCACAGCGCGCCCTGAAGAATCGCAAACTGTCGGCTCGAGAGCTCGCCGAAGCCTGCCTGGAACGCGTTGCGGCGGTCGACCCCGTCCTCCACGCCTTTGCTTTCGTTGACGAATCCATCGCCTCCTCGACCGCCCCTTCGGCCGGCGAGGACGGCCCCCTGTCCGGCATCCCCATAGGGATCAAGGATCTCGTCGATGTGCGCGGGCTCCCGACCTCGGCGGGCTCACGGGTGCTTGCGGGAAATAAGGCGCCGACGGACGCGCCGGTCGCCGGCCGATTGCGTGGAGCGGGAGCGGTCGTCCTTGGCAAGACCACCACCCAGGAGTTCGCCTACGGCGTGGTCACGCCCGGAACTGCAAATCCCTGGAACATCGAACACATCCCCGGTGGTTCCAGCGGCGGCTCGGCGGTGGCCGTGGCGACCGGGATGTGCTTCGGCGCCGTCGGGACCGACACCGCAGGTTCGATCCGGATTCCCGCCGCACTGTGCGGCGTGAGCGGGCTCAAGCCGAGGCCCGGTACGGTGCCGATGGACGGCATCATTCCGTTGTCATGGACGCTCGACTGCTGCGGGCCCATTGCGCGCACGGTCGACGACCTGGCGCCATTGTGGGCGGCGATGACCGGCGCGCCGGTCCGGCTTCCCGACCCCGGCGATCTGAAGGTGGGGCTCCCGGAGGGTTCGAGCCTGCCCTTCGAGGTCGCGTCCGAAGTGGGCGCCGCAGTGGAGGAGGCAGCAGCGGTGCTTGCCGTCGCAGGCTTCGCCATGCGGCGAGTGACCTTGCCCTCGTTCGAGTTATGGGACGGTCCGCGGATGGCAATAGTGCCGGCCGAGGCGCTGGCGGCCCATCGGGAGGCGGGCTGGTATCCACAGCGGGCCGAGCTGTATGGAACGGACTTGCTGGACGCCTTCAGGCGCGCGGAGAGCACCGATGCGGCGAGCTATGTTTCTGCGCGCCGGAGGCTCGAGGTGCTGCGGGGGCAGTTCATGCGGGCGTTCGACGATGCGGATGTTGTGCTGCTCCCGGCATCTCCGTTCCCCGCCCCGCGCCGGGACGTGTTCGATGAACCCCCGCTCCCGGGGGAGCGTCCATCGCTGGTCCGGGAGTTGACGCGCGCCAACGGCGCCATCAACTGCTGCGGCCTGGCGGCGGTTGCGGCGCCGTGCGGCTTCAGTGAAGGCCTGCCGTTGGGCCTCCAGCTGGTCGCCCGGGACGAGTCAACCGCACTCGCAGCCGGCCTGGCTTACCAGACGTTGACCGATTGGCACATGCGCCGCCCCCCGACCCCGTCGACTCGGTAGTGAGTCGTGCATAAGGCACATCACTCCGCGCCACTCGGCGCGCCGGAGCTCAGTTCGTGCGAAGCTTTGCCTTCACCGGAGCTTCGGTGATGTCGGTCTCCTCCCAGATCTTTACGTCTTTGGTCTCCTTGATGAAGAACATCCCGATCCCGAAGCTGATCACCGCGACGCCAATGGGATAGAAAAGCCCCGAAATCGGGTTGCCCGTCCTTTCCACGATGAACGTGGCGATGAACGGCACTCCACCCCCGAACCAACCGTTGCCGATGTGATACGGCAGAGACAGCGACGTGTAGCGAACGTTGGTCGGGAACAGCTCCACCAAGAACGCAGCGATGGGGCCGTACACCATGGTCACGTAGAGGACCTGGATGAAGACAAGCAGGGTCAACATGAAGTTGTTGTCGGCGAAGCTCTGCATGGCGTTGTAGATCGGTATGTAAGTGATCGCCGCGAGCAGCATTCCCCCCATGATGATGGGCTTTCGGCCGATCTTGTCCGACAGCCTTCCGAAGATCAAAAAGAACGGGGTTGCGAGAATCAAGGCGGTGCCCACGATGATGCTGGCGGGCAGGAGCTCGATCCCCATCACGCTCTGCAGGAAAGTCAGCGCGTAGAACTGCCCCGTGTACCACACGACCGCCTGCCCGGCAGTGGCGCCGAAGAGCGCAAGAGCCATCAGCTTCCACGCCCCACCCGAGAAGCTGTCGGAGATGGGCTTCGTCGATCCCTTGCCCTCGTCCTTCATCTTCGTGAACAGCGGCGTCTCCTGCAGGCTCCAGCGAACGTACAAAGAGATTCCGACGAGAACGGCGGACAGCAGGAAGGGGATGCGCCATCCCCAGGAAGCGAACGCCTCCTCTCCCACGATGAGCTGGTCCCCGACGATGACTATCAACGCAAGCAGCAGACCGATGGTGGCGGTGGTCTGTATGTAGCTGGTGTAGTAGCCGCGCAGCTTGTCCGGGGAGTGCTCGGCGACATATATTGCGGCTCCGCCGTACTCGCCTCCCAGGGCCAGGCCCTGGGCGATCCGCAGGATCACGAGGAGAATGGGTGCCAGGATGCCTATCGTGTCTGCCCCCGGGAGCAACCCGATCAGGAAGGTCGAGACTCCCATGATCGAGATCGTCACCATGAAGGTGAACTTCCGCCCGGTGATGTCACCGATGCGACCGAACACGGCCGCGCCGAAGGGGCGAACCACGAATCCCGTCCAGAAGGTCGCAAGCGTCAGCAGCAGAGACAACACTTCGTTACCCTCGGCATTGGGAAAGAAGATGTCCGGCAGAACCGAGGCTGCGAGCACGCCGAAGATGTAGAAGTCGTACCACTCGATCAGGGTTCCCGCCGAAGAGGCGAAGATGATCTTGGTGAGAGCAAACCCCTGCGCCTGGGGCTCCCGACCTGCTACCGCCTGACTCATCAGATCCCCCTATCCTTCGAGACGAATCCCGGCCGCCCCGAGTCTCCCTGACCCGATTAGCCCAACCAACGAGCTCAACCCAAGAACTCAACCGAAAAGGCACAAGAACTCTACACGACCACGCCTGTGCTTGCACGTGAAGTAATCGATATGGTGGCTTGCAGAATCGCGGTCGAGCGGGGGGGTTGGCATGTCTGATTTCAGACGCTACGAGACTGGTGCATACGACGACATGATGGCAACGTTCAAATGGGAGATCCCTGCGCGCTACAACATCGCAGTCGACACCGTGGACAAGCACGACCCTGGCCGGCTGGCGATGTTGTGGGAGGATTGGCAGGGGGCCGAACGCCGGCTCACATTCGGTGACTTCCAATCGATGTCCAACCGCATCGCAAACGTCCTCCGAGGCTTGGGGGTGGAACGAGGGGACCGTGTCGCGGTGCTCCTTCCGTCCCTTCCGGAGACGGCGGCCGCCTTCATCGCCGTCTACAAGGTGGGTGGCATTCTGCTCTCCTTGTCGCAGCTCTACGGGGACGACAGCATCGCCCACCGTCTGTCGGATTCGGGGGCCCGGCTCTTGATCACCGACGGGGCCAACCGCCCGCGCCTCGAAGGGATGCGCGACCGCGTCGCTTCGCTCGAGCGAGTTGCGGTTCTTCAGGCTGGCCAAGCTCTAGCAGGAGACGACGTCGACCTCGACGCAGCCATGCAGAAGGCATCAGACACGGGCGCCGTGGAAGACACGGCACCCGACGATCCGGCGCAGCTCTATTACTCCAGTGGAACGACAGGCGAAGCCAAAGGCATCCTGCACGCTCATCGGTACCTTTTGGGCCACAACGAGTACGAGCTGTGCCATGACGTCCGCGGCG
Source organism: Actinomycetota bacterium (assembly GCA_013817045.1). Taxonomy (GTDB): domain Bacteria; phylum Actinomycetota; class CADDZG01; order CADDZG01; family WHSQ01; genus JACDDL01. Next base: position 23,492 of record JACDDL010000003.1, read on the forward strand.
ACGAGTTGTTTCACTCGACCGGTGAATGGGCGTGGATCGCGGGCATCGTGCCGGGTTTGCTGGGGCCGTGGCGCTACGGGGTCCCGGTCGCGGTATTCCAACGTCAGGGCGGGTACGACCCCGAGCAGACGCTGTACCTCCTCGAGAAGTACAACGTCGGCAATATGTTCTCGACCCCGACCGCCCTGCGCGCCATGACACAGGTCAAAGACGCGGGTTCGAAGTACAGCGTCAAGCTCCGTATTGCCTGTTCGGCGGGCGAACCGCTGAACCCCGAGGTGATTCGATGGAGCCAGGAGCAGTTGGGTATCCCGATCCTCGATTACTATGGTTTGACCGAGAGCTATCCGCTGTGCGGAAATTTTCCCACGGTCGAAGTGCGACCCGGGTCGATGGGACTGCCGCTGCCCGGCTGGGAGGTGGCGATTCTCGACCCTCGGACCGAGGAGGAGCTGCCGGCCGGCGAGCGAGGCGAGATCTGCCTGCGGGCGCGCACCAATCCCCACTATCCGATCGGATACTGGAACCGGCCCGGGGACACCGAACAGGACTTCGGCGGGGACTGGTTCCATACCAAGGACGCCGCTCGAAAGGACGAGGATGGTTACGTCTGGTACGAGGGCCGGGCGGACGACGTCATCATCTCGGCCGGGTACCGGATAGGCCCCTTCGAAGTCGAATCGGCGATTGTGGAGCTGGCCGAGGTGGTTGAAGCAGCGGCGGTGGCTTCACCGGACGCATCGCGCGGCAACATCGTCAAGGCATTCGTGAGGGTGACACCCGACAGCCAGCCAAACGAAGAGCTCGTGAAGAAGATCCAGAACCACGTGCGCGAAAGCTACGCGTCGTACGCCTATCCGCGCGAGGTGGAGTTCGTCGAAGAGCTACCCAAGACGTTGACGGGAAAGATCCGCCGCATAGAGCTGCGCGAGGCCGAGCAGGAAAGAAAGGGGTCGTCGGTTCAAGAGCTCCCCGGTCGCGACTAACCGTTGGTGCGGGTGACGCCTCAATCGCACCACGAGCGGGCGGAACAGGGGTTAGGACCGGCGAAAGTAGGTCAGAAGGTTCCCGTCGAGGTCAAGCGCTGCAAACTCGCGCGTCCCAAAGTCAGTGTCGTCGACTCCGTCTTTCGATACGGGGTGGAGCACGTCATTCTGCCGGAGCTCTACATAGAGCTCATCAACACCCTCGACTCGAATGCGGCAGCTCGCAGTGCCCGCGATGAACGATTCGGCTCCCGAGCGAACGGGCCATTCGGACGATTCTCGCCCCCGCCAACTCTCGTCGCTTGCCTCCCAGAGGTGCACAACCGCCTCGTCTCGGCGCACCACTGCGAAACCGTCATCATGGTGCAGCACATCGAAGCCGAGACGGTCGCGGTAGAAAGCGACGGCGGCGGCCGCGACCTTCACCGGCATAGCCGGAATCGTCTGATCAAGATGGATCACGACCCGAATGCTACCAGCGTCCCTCGAGGCAGGATGTGCGTCGGCCGGCAACTGCCCACGCCGGAGGGCCGCCCCGGCAACGGCACTATCCGCCGAACCTGGAACCTGGGTTACCTTGAGCTTCCATTCGACGACGCCACCGAGCGAGGTCCCATGCAGCCTGAGCGCAGCGAACCAGAGGTATCCGAAGTAGTGGTGGAGGAAGGCGCGCCCCAACAGACGCAGGGTGAGGGGGGCTCGGAAGGTATCCACCATCCGGCCAAGGTCATGCGGATAGCGGCCATGGCGAGGCAGCTACTCGAAGAGGTCCGAGGAGCTCCTCTGGATGAAGCCAGCCGGGCCCGGCTGGCCGACATCTACGAGACCTCGATCAAGGAGCTGAGCGAGGTCCTTTCCCCCGAGCTCAAGGAAGAGCTGAGCCGTCTCAGTCTGCCGTTCCAAGCAGAGGCGCCGTCGGAGGCGGAGCTACGCGTGGCGCACTCACAGCTGGTCGGTTGGCTCGAGGGGTTGTTCCACGGCATTCAGGCGATGATGTTCGCGCAGCAGATGGAAGCGCGTTCGCGTCTGGAAGAGATGCGCCGGCAAAGCCTTCCGCCCGGCAGCTCCCCATTGCCCGAAGCGACCCCAGGGCAATACCTGTAGCCTTCGGCGGTCAATCCGGGACTATCCGGTACATCCCGGTCGCGGTCATGAAGTAGAGCCATCCACCCGGGCCTTTGGACACATCGACGATGCCTTCACCCCTGTGGATGATTCTGTCGCGACGCACCTTGGTTCCCTTGTCGTTCATCACGAGGCGATGAAGCGCGCCGTCCGAAAAGCCACCTGCGTAGATGTCGCCGTTCAACCGCTTCATGCGGCCCTTGTACCACCAGGGATCTGTCACGGCGATAACGGCGCCCCACCGATGGAGCGGGCGCTTCGGGCGGGGGCCGACTCCTGCGTCACCGCAGCTGTACCCATTGCCCCAGCCGTAGTTCCGGCCTCGTTTGATGCGGTTCAGCTCATCGTCACATTCGGGCCCGTTCTCTGTCTGGTAGAGCTTCTGAGTACCCGGCTTGTGTGTCAATCCGAAGCCGTTGCGGTGTCCATAGCTCCATACGGGGCTTCGATTCCCTGGTTTCGAAAAGGGATTACCGCGCGGGATCGAACCGTCGGGGTTGTAGCGCAGCACTTTGCCGAGGCGGCTGCCTTTGTCTTGTGCATTGCCCGGGTCGTGGCCCTCACCTACGGAGACGAAGAGCTTGCCACCGGCAAACTCGAGCTGACCGCCGATGTGGTATCCGCTGGGTGCAGGCACGTTCGCGACGATGTCCTTCCTGCTTCTGCACCGGTTTCCCTTGACCTTGAAGCGCGCGACGCGACTCTCCAGCGGACTTGCATTGACGTAGAAGACGTAGAGGAAGTGGTTCTTCCTGTAGTTCGGATGGAGAGCGAGGCCCAGCAACCCCCTTTCGCCGTCGCTGGCGACATCGAGCCTGGCACAAGGCCTCTTTATGAGCTTTCGACCTTGCATCACCCGAATCCTTCCGGTCTTTTCGGTGAAAAAGGCCCTCTTTGTTCCGGGAACCCAGCCCATGTCGACGGGGAAGTTCAGACCACCCTTGTATCGGACCACCTTGCCCCCTTTTGGGGCGGCGAAGCTCGCCGGCGGCAATGCGCCCAGGACGAACAAGGTGATGAGGGTGGCCGTCATGGCTTTTCTCATCGAGTGCTCCTTTTGGATTCCGCCGGGAAGAGAGGATCTCGGTTGCGCGACCTCATGACTGCGAGGTCGATATCATGCCACGTGGAGGCGTGCCCGAGCGGCCGAAGGGAGCGCACTGCTAATGCGTTAAGGGACGTCAAGTCCCTTCCAGGGTTCAAATCCCTGCGCCTCCGCCATCCGGAGAGCCCTCCTCACGTCTCGTCGGAGCTGGAAGGTCGCGTCCCGGCCCGAGGGGGAGGTGCCCGGCTGGTCGGGGGTCGTGATGTTCGAGCGTCCTCCGAGGCACTAAGGTTGAGGCATGCGCCCGTAGCTCAGTGGATTAGAGCATCCGGCTACGGACCGGAAGGTCGGGGGTTCGAATCCCTCCGGGCGTACTGTCAAACGGAAGGTTGCCCGAGCGCCCGGAGGGCTGTGACGTCGTGAGCCTGATGTCTCGACTTGCGGAGCGCCGAGAGGCTCACATCCTGACGCACTGCGAGCCCCACCTCGAGCCGGGGGCCAGGGTCACCCACTGGATTCGAGCGCGGCGACCAGGAGGCGGCCGGGAGGGGTTTGCCTACCTCACCCCGTCCCGCCTGGTGGTGTACTGGCTGGGAGGGCAGGGCACCTTTGTGACGAACCTCGCCGACATCCGCTCCTGGGACCTGAGCTCGGACGCCCGGGGCGGGCCGATTCTCAGGGCCGAGACGCCCAACGGGGACCTGCGGGCCCAGTTCCCGACGGGCTCCGAGGCGGTGACCACGCAGGTCAAGAGGTTCCTCCAGGCCTTCGCTCGATCCCGCCCACTGCCGCCCCGTTCTCCGAGCGCCACCGGGGACGAGATGCCCCTACGGGAGATCGACGGCGTCACCGCCGAGAAGAAATCGTGGGGCCGCCGGAGCCGCCGGATCGTGGTGACTCTCTTGGGTGTTGTCCTCACGATTGTCGGCGTGGTACTGGCGGTGCCGCTCGTCCCGGGACCCGGGCTGTTGGTTCTAATCGGAGGCGTCGCTCTCCTCGCCAGCGAATACGACTGGGCCAAGGACGCCCTGAACTGGGCTCAGGACAAGAGCAGAGGGAGCAGGCAGAGATTCAGGGAGCGTCGCAGACGTCCGGCAGATTAGTGCCGAGCGACGAGTCGTTCATGCGGATCGCCCTCGACCAGGCGAGGATTGCCTTCGAGCACGGGGACGTCCCGGTGGGGGCGGTGCTGGTGCGGGGGGACGAGGTGCTGGCCAAGGCGTGCAACGAGCGTGAGCTTCGGGGCGATCCCACCGCTCACGCAGAGATCCTTGCGCTGCAGGCGGGCTCCCTGGTGCTGGGGACCTGGCGTCTGGACGACACCACGCTCTACGTCACGCTCGAGCCGTGCCCCATGTGCGCTGGAGCCCTGGTGTGGGGCCGCGTGGGCCGCCTCGTGTACGGGCCTCAGGATCCCAAGGCGGGCGCAGCGCTCTCTCTCTACAACATCCCTCAGGACCCCCGCCTCAATCACCATGTCTCGATCACGACCGATGTGCTCGCCGCCGAATGCTCGACGGCACTGACCGAGTTCTTCGCCCTCCGGCGCCTGTAGGACGCTTCCGTATAATCGGGTGCGCAAGCGCCCAGGTCGGCGCACCGGGCCGGTCCACGCCTCTGTGGCACGCGGTCGCAGCACTGGTGGGGTAGCGAAGTGGCCATAACGCGATCGCCTCGAAAGCGATTGGGGGTTCACGCCCCCCGCGGGTTCGAATCCCGCCCCCACCGCCGATTCGCTCGAGATCGATAGCCACCGGAGGCGCCTGCAACCTTTGGGTCACATGGAAGCCTGAGAGGAGCCGACGGCGCACGCTCACCGGCGACGGCGACGTCAGTTGAGGTGCAGCCCGCTGCCCTCGCATCTATAGACCGCGGCGCCGGGCCGGCACCCGTCTCGTCCGTCGCCTCCGAACAGCCCGTTGCTGCCTCCGCCGCCGTCCAGTAGATCGCCCCCATCCTCACCGTAGGCGGTGTCGTCACCACGCTGGGCGAACAGCCTGTCGCCGCCCATTCCTCCTGCCATTACGTCATCGTCCGCGCCGCCGTAGAGCTCGTCGGCCCCACCCCCTCCGTGAAGGGTGTCGGCTCCGGACCCCCCCGTTACGAAGTCGCCGCCGGCCTTTCCGTCCGCGAAATCGGCACCCGGCGCGGCATTGATCCAATCGGCTCCGAATCCGCCGTCGAGTCGATCCCCACCGCCCGAACCGTAGAGCTCGTCGCTTCCACGTCCGCCGGCCAGCCGGTCGTTGCCGTCGTTTCCAAGGAGGGCATCCCGGCCGGCCCCACCTACCAGAAGATTGGCTCCGTCGCTCCCGACGAGGAAGTCCGGGCCCCGTCCTCCGACGAGGTTCTCGACGTCCGTCCCGATGGTGTCGCCTTCGCCCGCCGCTCCGTCATTGCGTCCACCCCCCTGGAGATCTGCGGCAACCGGTTCGTGCTGTCTGAAGTAGGAGACTGTGTCCCGGCCACCCATACCGCCGCTCAGCCGGTCGGCTCCGGGGCCGCCCACCAGCAGATCGGCCTCCGAGGCTCCTCTCAGGCCGTCGGCGCCACGGCCCCCGTCGAGGCTGTCCCGCCCTCCTTTGCCCTGGATCCGGTCACGTCCCGAACCTCCACACAACAGATCCCGCCTCGACCCGCCGACCAGGACGTCGTTGCCTCCCCTGCCCACCACCACGTCCCGCCCCGCCGTGCCGTGAAGGGTGTTGTCGCCGCCGTCACCCAGGAGCGTGGGGCGCTCGCCGAAGCAGGCTGGGCCCGCCGCAGCGGGCCTTGCGCCAAAGGCGAGCAGAGCGCCCGAAGCGCTGAGAGCGACAACGATCACCACCGTCCTTCGGATCAAGTGCTTCCTTTCAACCAACCCACCTTGTCCTGTTGAAGACTTGCCCAAAATACTTGAGAGATAGACTCCTGCGCGGAGACGTGCGAGAGCGGCCGAATCGGCGCGACTGGAAATCGCGTGGCCCCGCAAGGGGTCCAAGGGTTCAAATCCCTTCGTCTCCGCCCTCCTCCCGGTCCCAGCCATCGGACTGCTATGGATTTGCGTAAGGCACGGCGCGTGAATGGCGGGCCAGCGCACTGGCGGCCGCTCCTGGGTCCTTCAAATCAGCGGACCGGGGAGGGCCGCTCGCCCGAGCCCTCAGACCGGCCGCCGTTCAACGTTCTGACTCCCCGTGGCGAGTCATCGGCGGGTGGAGGTGCGCCGGGGCGATACTCTGTGAGGGGTCGTGCTAGATGGGGGGCTCGGGGTCCCCTGAACCGGAAACCCCCGATACGCCGGGTTGATCACTCGCCTGCGGCCCTTGGAATGACCGGGAAGCCCCGGGCAAGCAGCGTCGATGGTCGGGTCCTGCGCGACTCGGAACCGTGAACCCGGTCAGGCCCGGAAGGGAGCAGCCGTAAGCGGCGAACCGAGAGTGCCGCAGGGGGTCCTGGCCGGAGCCGGCTACCCGAACAGCACCGGCTGTTCCGGGGTCCAGGGCGAGCCGCACGGCCCTCTTTCGTCCGCCGGCGCCGTCATGAGGACCTCAACGAGGGGCTCCATCCATCCTTCTGGGGGACCCCCCGGGCCCGGGGACGCAGCCGTGTCGCCCCCCTCCAATAGGATGACGACCATGGCCTACCTCTCCCTCTACCGAAAGTACCGGCCCCAGACATTCGAGGACATTCTGGGCCAGGACCATGTGACCCGGACGCTGGCGAACGCCGTGGCCGAGGACAGGGTCGCCCACGCCTACCTGTTCACCGGACCGCGCGGCACGGGCAAGACCAGCACGGCGCGCATCCTTGCCAAGGCGCTCAACTGCGAACGGGGGCCAACCCCAACGCCGTGCGGGGTGTGTGCCTCGTGCCGGGCGATCACCGAGGGCAGCTCACTCGACGTCATCGAGATGGATGCCGCGTCCCATTCGAAGGTCGACGAGACGAGAGATGTCATGGCGGGAGTGTCCCTGGCCACCGTCGGCGGGGGCAGGAGAATCTACGTCATCGACGAGGTTCACATGCTGTCGACGCCCTCGTTCAATGCGCTCCTGAAGACGCTCGAAGAACCGCCCGAGCACGTCGTGTTCATCCTCGCGACAACCGAGGCACACAAGGTTCTCGGCACAATCGTGTCCCGCACCCAGCGCTTCGACTTCCGCCGGATCCCCGCCGAGGCGCTCGCGTCACACCTTGGACGGGTCGCCGAGGCAGAGGGCATCGCGGTCGATCCGGCTGCCCTGGCCGAAGTCGCCCGGCGCGCCGAGGGCAGCGCCAGGGATGCGCTGTCAGAGCTCGATCAACTGGCGAGCTTCGGCGACTCGGTATCGGCCGTGGACGCCGACGGTCTCATGGGAGAGCGGCACGAGGACGCCGTCGCGGAGCTCTTCGATGCCATCGCGGCGTCCGACCTCGGGACGATCTTCCTGCAGATGCAGACCCTGATCGCGCAGGGTGCGGACGCCCGTCAGATCGCGCTCGGCGGCATGGGCCGGGCCCGCTCTTTGCTGCTGGTCAAGACCGCACCCGAGGCGGTTTCGCTGTTGGACGTCTCGCCCGAGGACGGCTCGATCTTGCAGGTTCAGGCCGACAGGTTCACGGTCGGCGACCTCCTCCGCACCCTGGATCTCCTCGGCACCTCCGTCACCGAGATGCGCAACGCCCCCCATCACCGGCTGCTGCTCGAGGTTGCGCTCGTGCGCGCCGCGTCGCCCGACACCGATCCTTCGACGTCCGCCCTCCTGGGCCGGATCGAGCGACTGGAACGCCGCCTCGGCATTGAATCGAGTGCGGCCGACGACTTCCCAGCGGTTGCGGGACCGGCCGCCGTCTCCCTGCCGGCGGCCGACCCAGGCGTGACCTCCTCGAAGGACGACGCTCGGAGGCGCAGCAGGCCGGCGCCGGGCGCGCCCGAGCCCGCCCCGAAGGCGCCGGCGGCATCTGGACGGGAGGCGGCGCCACCACCCGAGTCCCCAGGGGAGCCGGCGGCGGAGGGCGGCGGGACGCCCCCCCAGGTCGGGCTTGCCGAGATGAAGGAGACGTGGCACGCAACCCTGCAAGAGGTCAAGAGGCGCAGCAAGAGAGTGTGGGGCATGCTCAACCCCTCCCGCCCGATCTCATTCGACGATGACAGGCTCGTTGTCGAGGTTCAGTCGCCCTTCCATGAGTCCTCCATGAACGACGAGCGCAACCGCGACCTGGTGGCCGAGGGTCTGTACGCCGCTCTGGGGGTGCGCCCCAGTCTCGTCTTCCAGGCTCTTCGTAAGGAACCCGTTATCTCCCTCGAAACCCCCCAGACTGCGGACTACGGTGACCTCGGGCCGGCTTCGGGCGCCGGCGAGGACCCTATCGAGCTCGTCAAGAAGGGGTTGCACGCCGAGGTTGTTGAGGAGATAGGAGAACGGTGAAAGACGTCCAGAAGATGATGAAGCAGGCCCAGAAGATGGCCGCCGAGATGCAGAAGGCCCAGGGGGAGCTCGCCGAGGTCGAGGTCGAGGGCTCGGCCGGGGGAGGTGCGGTGCGCGCCACGGTGACGGGCGACGGACAGATCCTCGGCGTGGTGATCGACCCCAACTTCTTCGAGGGCGCACCGGACGCGGACGATATCGAGATGCTCGGGGACTCGGTCACGGCTGCGGTGAACGACGCTCTCACCAAGGCGCGCGAGCTTCAGGAAAAGACTCTCGGCCCGCTTGCGGGGGGCATGGGAGGCTTCGGCGGCCTCACCGGCATGTGATGAGTCGATAGCTTGTTTGCCGGGCCCCTTCAGGAGCTGATCGACGAGCTGGCGCGGCTACCCGGGATCGGCCCGAAGAGTGCGCAGAGGGTGGCGTTCTACCTGCTCAAGGTGCCTCCGGCGGACGCCAAGCGGCTTGCCCACTCGATCGTCGAGGTCAAGGACAAGGTCCGGTTGTGCCGGCTGTGCTTCAACGTCTCGGATCAGGAGCTGTGTGAGTATTGCCGGGATTCCCGTCGGGACGCATCGCTCATCTGCGTGGTGCAGGAGCCTCCCGACATCGTCGCCCTCGAGCGAACACGGGAGTACCGCGGCCTCTATCACGTTCTGCAGGGAGCTATCTCGCCGATCGAGGGCATCGGCCCGGAAGAGCTCCGGACCGCCGAGCTGCTGGAAAGGCTCAAACCGGCTCCCCACGCGCCGCCCGTAATCGAGGTCATCCTGGCGACGAACCCGAATATCGAGGGTGAAGCAACGGCTATGTATCTGTCGCGTCTGCTCTCCCCTCTCGGGATCATCGTCACCCGCCTCGCGAGCGGTCTCCCGGTGGGAGGCGACCTCGAGTACGCCGATGAGGTCACCCTCGGACGCGCCCTGGAGGGCCGGCGGCGGGTCACCGGCTAGGGGAGGGCGACCCATCGGGGACAATGGTGCTTTGGTGCGAGAGTCCGGAAGAGTTCGCTTAGGGGAGGAAATCCAAAATGGAGTCACAGCAACTTCGTTCGACGGCCCAGGAGCTCGTCGCCGAGGGCAAGGGGATCCTCGCCGCCGATGAGAGCACCGGAAGCATCAAGAAGCGCTTCGACGGCATCGATGTCACATCCACGGAGGAAACCCGCCGCTCCTATCGCGAGATGCTCTTCGCCACGCCTGGAATCGGGGACTTCATCAGCGGTGCGATCTTGTACGACGAGACCATCCGCCAGCAGGCCGAGGATGGAACGCCCCTCGTCGAGCTTCTCCAGAAGCAGGGGGTCATCCCGGGCATCAAGGTGGATACGGGAGCCAAAACCCTCGCAGGCGCGCCGGACGAGAAGGTGACCGAGGGCCTCGACGGGCTGCGGGAGCGTCTCGCCGAGTACGTCGAGCTCGGCGCCAGGTTCACCAAGTGGCGCGCCGTGATCACCATCGGCGAGGATATTCCCAGCCCCTACTGCATCCAGGTGAACGCCCACGCGCTCGGCCGCTATGCGGCTCTGTCGCAGGAGGCGGGACTGGTCCCGATCATCGAGCCCGAGACGATGATGGACGGTGGCCACAGCATCCAGCAGCATCACCACGTGACCGAGCGAACCCTGCAGGCCGTTTTCCAGGAGCTGTATGACCAGCGGGTCGAGCTCGAGGGTGCCCTGCTCAAGATAAATATGGTGCTGTCGGGCACCGAGAATTCCCAGCAAGCCGGCATCGAGGAGGTCGCCGACAGGACCCTTCGCTGCCTTCTACGCACCGTTCCGCCAGCCGTGCCGGGCGTGGTGTTCCTTTCCGGAGGTCAGAGCGACGAGCAGGCTACCGCCCACCTGAACGAGATGAATCGAAGAAGCCCCCTTCCGTGGGAGCTGAGCTTCTCCTACGGGCGCGCTCTGCAGGCTCCTGCGCTCAAGGCCTGGAAGGGCGAACGGTCCAACTTCGAAGCCGGGCAGCGGGCGCTTCACCACCGGGCAAAGCTCAACGGCGCCGCTCGCTCGGGCAGCTACTCCTCGGACATGGAGAACGCCGCCCCAGCCGCCTGAGTGGGCCGAGGCTCGCCCTCACAGGCGGACCGAGTGGGTCGTAAGTGCGTAAATCCACATCTCTCACCCCACTCGGCGCGGTGCGACGAGGCGCTGTCGTAAGTTTGGTGGCATGGCTCTAATCGTTCAGAAGTACGGCGGCACCTCGGTCGGCGATGCCGAGCGCATAAAGCGGGTGGCGGAGCGAGTGGTGGAGGCCGCCGACTCCGGGCAGCGCATATGCATCGTCGTCTCCGCAATGGGACACACCACCGACGAGCTCATGGAGCTCGCTTCACAGATCACCCCGGAGCCATTCGGTCGCGAGCTCGACATGCTGCTGACGGCGGGCGAGCGCATCTCGATGGCGCTTCTCACCATGGCAATCAACGAGCTGGGACGAAGGGCGATCTCGTTCACCGGGTCGCAAGCAGGCATCGTCACAGACACGACCCACGGCCGTGCGCGTATCGTCGAGGTGAAGGCGCGCCGGGTTCTCGAGGCGCTCGACGCCGACAACATCGTGATCGTTGCCGGCTTTCAGGGGGTGTCGACCGACTTTGACATCACAACCCTGGGCCGGGGTGGCTCGGACACGACTGCGGTAGCCCTTGCAGCCGCCCTCCATGCCGACGCATGTGAGATCTTCACCGACGTCGAAGGTGTTTTCACGGCCGACCCTCGCCTCGTCCCGGAAGCGCGCAAGCTGCACGCCGTCTCCTATGAAGAGATGCTCGAACTCTCCGCCAGTGGCGCCAAGGTTCTCATGCTTCGGAGCGTCGAGTACGCGCGCAACTACAAGGTCCTAACCCACGTCCGCTCGTCTTTTTCCGACGCCGAGGGCACCTGGGTAAGAGAGGAGGATGAACGTATGGAGCGCGCCATCATCTCGGCGGTTGCACACGATACCTCTGAAGCAAAAGTTTCGATTCTTGGGGTGCCCGATAAGCCGGGCATCGCTTCGCACGTCTTCCGCCCTCTAGCCGACGAGGGAGTCAATGTCGACATGATCGTCCAGAACGTCGCGGCCGATGGACGCACCGACATTTCGTTCACCCTTCCAAAAGAAGACTTGCGGCGCGCCGAACCCATCCTGAATCAAGTTCGCGACAGAGTTGACGCCAGGGGCGTCGAGACCGATCCAGACATCGCCAAGGTCTCTCTCGTGGGTGCAGGTATGAAGAGCCACCCGGGCGTTGCCGCCGATATGTTCGACGCTCTTGCAGACGCCGGCATCAACATCGACATCATTTCGACGTCTTCGATACGCGTGTCATGCGTAGTCCGGGCTACCGAAGTCACGGGGGCCGTCCGGGCGATTCACGATAAGTTCCACCTTGCCGAGGAGGCGGTAATGCGCGAGGCGCACCCATCGACGGTTACCGGCCAACTGCGTGCTCTCGATCCTGAGGGCCCGGCCCCCGGCGATGGACTATGAGACTCGTCCTGGTTGGCGCCACCGGCGCCGTCGGAAGCCGCATTATCTCGATCCTCGAAGAGCGACGATTCCCGGTCGACGAGTTGGTGCCGGTCGCCTCGGCGAGGTCCAAGGGCCGACTGATCCCCTTCGGTGACGGAGAAATTGAGGTGCGCACCCTGTCCGAAGACGTTTTCGAGGGCGCCGACATCGCGTTATTCGACGTTCCCGACGAGCTGTCGCTCGAATGGGCGCCGGTTGCAGCCGGCCGAGGAGCGGTCGTTGTGGACAATTCCGCCGCATTTCGGATGGACGATGAGGTCCCGCTGATCGTCCCCGAGGTGAATCCGTCCCAGATGACAGACCTTCCCAAAGGCATCATTGCAAGCCCGAATTGCACGACGCTTGCAATGGTCGTACCGATGGCGGCCCTGCATGGCGCTGCTGAGTTGAAGCGTCTCATTCTGTCGTCGTTCCAAGCGGCCTCCGGGTCGGGCCAGCCTGGGATCGACGAGCTGTGGGATCAAACTCAGCGGGCGGCCAAGGACCCCGAGGCTATTCGCGAGGGTCTCGGCCGGCAGGTTCTCGAGCCGGGTGGCACCTTCTCTCATCCGCTGGCGATGAACGTCATCCCTCAATGTGGCTCGTTCAAAGAGGGGGGTTACACCAGCGAGGAGCTCAAGCTATGTGACGAGACGCGCAAGATACTCGGTCTCCCCGATCTCCCGGTTACGGCGACCTGCGTGAGGGTGCCGGTTGTTGTGGGCCACGGCGTGGCTGCGCATGCCGAGTTCGAAAATCCGATCGACGTTGGGGAGGCGCGCCGGCTACTGGCTGCATCTCCGGGCGTGGAGTTGAGCGACGATCCCGAACACTCCGTCTACCCCACACCGCTGGAGGCAGCGGGACGCGATGCGTGCTACGTCGGCCGCATCAGGCAGGATCGCTTCGACACCAAGGCGCTCGAGCTTTTCTGCGTGGCCGACAACCTCCGCAAGGGCGCCGCACTCAACACGGTCCAAATCGCCGAGCTGCTTCTTTAGCGCCAAACTACCTATCCAGCCTTCGTTTCGAGAATTCTGCCCTTACCTTCTTTACCTCCCTTACCTCTTGAACTCCTATAGAGTCAGAGCCACTTTGTCTGCCCTGGAGGAATTGCGGACCGCTGCTTGGTACGGTGACCGCACCCTTGACTTGTCCTTTCCTCCCGAATGGAATGTCTCAACCCTGAACCCCGAGACTCCTCCCCCGTTGTCCGATTCTCAGATCGTCCGGGCTCTGGCTCGTCCTGTCGGACAGCCGCCCTTGAGGATCCTGGCTGCCGAGAAGGTACGGCCTCTGATTATCGTCGACGACCTCACGCGCCCGACTCCGTGCGCCAGGGTCATGCCCTTCTTGCTCGAAGAGTTCTTGCAGGCCGGCATCGGTGCCTCGGACGTTACGGTCTTGATGGCGACCGGTACTCATGGAGCTCCTCGAGCGGACGCCATGGCGAAGAAGATCGGCCCGGAAGCAGCGGCTCAGTGCCGCCTGATTGTGCACGACGACACTCGCGATGCGGTCAGGGTCGGTCGTACGAGCTTCGGGACGGCTGTGTATGTGAATCGCGAGGTGCCGGCAAGCGATCTCATCGTTGGCATAGGGGGCATATACCCCCAGCACTCAACCGGCTTTGGAGGCGGCTCCAAGCTTGCGCTCGGTGTCCTGGGGCGGCGCTCCATTACGAGGCTGCACTTCGGCCACAGCAGCTCGAAGGGTTCTTATGACGTAGACAACGACTTCAGAAGAGAGTTGGACGAGATCGCACGGATTATTGGCCTGCGGTCCCTGGTTTCACTGCATGTTGACGCCGGTCGACGTCCCGTTCGTATCGCGAGTGGCGACTGGGAGCGCTACTACCGCGGTGAAGTGGCCTTCGCCAAGCAAGCGTACAGAGCACCTTTGCCGGATGGCGCAGATGTCGTGATCTCCAACGCGTATCCGATCGACGTGTCCCTGACCTTCATGCGGAGCAAAGGTGTAATACCGCTGGTTCACGCTCCGCCTCACGCTTCGAAGATCTTGATCTCCGCCTGCAGCGAGGGTGTTGGCCACCATGGCCTCTTCCCGTTCATAAGCACGTCGAAGTTCGATCGCCCAAGGCGTCTGGCGCGCTATGCCTTGGCTCGACCCAGGAGAATTCCCCAGATGGTTGCCGGCCGCCTCAAACGCAAGCTGGTGAGCTATTCCGGGAAGGGAACCCAGCCGGCCGGGCAGGCGGCTACCTTCCATGAGCAGCGGAAATCATCTTCTCCTATCTGGCTGTACCTTCCGGAGCAAGTGTCTTTGCCTGAGCGGATTCCCGGGATGCAGCAGGTGCATTCATGGCGGGGAATTCTCGATCGGGTGGGCGAGCAACATGCCGGGCGAGGCACCCTCGAGGTCGTGGTTTATCCGTGCTCTCCCCTGCAAGTACTCGACACCCACACGATGGAGAATGCTTCCCTGTCGTCGCCTGAGCTTCAGGGTGCCGACTAGCTATAAACGATATATGCGGGAGTTGCAACTAAACAGGGACTGCCCTCACGGATCGGATGTCGCCTTGACTTCAGCGTCGTCGAAGACGAAGGTCGTCCTGAGATCGTCGCAATGCTCGAGTATGAAGTCCAGATCATCCGTTTGATCCGTGATCTGCAGATAACGCGAGCTCTTGCCACCCAGGAGCGCGTCTACGGGCAGCCCTGACCAGCGTTTGATGACATCGCTGGTCGTACCAAGAGGCAGGTAACCTTCAGCCACAAGAAGCTCCGCCATCCACGCACAACACATCTGATCCTCTTCCCGGAATTCCCCCCTGGTACTGGCCCCCATCAACACTACGGTCGGGTGATGGTTGCAGATCTGTCGCACCTGAGCCGAGAAGTTTCGCAGGCAGGCCACATACACTTTGTCAGCCGACCTGGCTTCGTGAAGCAGCCTCGTGCCCGAAGTCGACAGCAAGATCACCGGGCGAGAGGTGTCGGGAAACGCTGCGAGTCGCACAGGGCTGTTATTCATGTCGAACCCGAACGGCATATAACCGCCAAGCTCTCCCACCAGCAAAGGACGATCTAGCCTGGCGGCAAGTGGAACCGCCGCTTCGAGAGAAGGCACCGGAAAGCACCGCCGACCCGTCGTGACCGCCGTGACCGCCGTCGTAGTGGAGCGAATAACGTCCACAGCGACAATGGTGTGGCCACAGGCGTACTCGGCGTCTAGCTTTTCGTGAAAACAGTCGATGACAACAGTCTTCTTCACCTGTCTACCGTGCAGATTGGATCGTTTGAGGAGTACCTTTCGGCAGGGGCCGCAGGTTGGCTTTGCCGAAAGCATCGGAATGAAGGCCACGCCTGTAGATCTCAACCCGAAGAAGCTCCTCGAGGCGCACGTTTGACAAGCGCACCATAGGGCCAAAGTGATCCATGAAGGCGAACTGGCTGGCCTTATTGGGGGCTTCGAAGGTCACCTTCTCCAAGCCGAACGCTTCGACGAACCGATCCGCCAAGGCAGGATTCATGTGCCCCTCGACATCAAACAGACCGACCCGCTCTGCGTCCTCTCGTGCTTCGACGACGATTTGAAGAGCACCTGCATCGAGCCATCGGTGTCCCTCGCCGATTAGCTCATCGACGATGTGATCGCTGAACGCCCCCCCATGCTTCTTGCCTAGCTCATATTGAACCTCTAACCCCCGTGCGACAGCCATTGCGACGATTTCGCTTGCGTCGATTTCCAAGTCGGTGAACCCCTCTCCGCACTCGATTCGACTGATGCCGAGTTCTGCGCATAGATCGAGGTATGCGGGGAGATGTCCTTGCGCGGCTGCAATCTCAAAAGGCCCTCCTCCCGTCAGGGTTGGTACGTTGTGCCGCGCAGCAGCTGCTAGCTTCTCGCGCGTTGCGGACTCGTTGGCTATCAACCAGCATGCCATGGACAGCTTCAGGTCGGTCATTAGGTGTCCGCTTTGTTCGAGGTGACTTCCCACGGTGAGCGGGTCGTAGCCTGGGTCAAAAGGACTGGTCAATCGACCGATGCTCTGTACGCCTATTCGATCGAGAAAATCGCCTGTACGCATTTTGCCCTTCAGGGAGTCCAGAGGTAAGTGGTAGTACCATACCGAGCATACTGCTTGTGAGGCTTTTCGAGACCTCGCGAAAACGTGGGATGGCCGTCTGATCTGACGGGGTGAAATCCGTCTGAGATGAACGGAGCCCCTCCACACTTGGCTGTGACGAAACAGACCGAGGAAAGGAGAGGCTCCGTGCCTGACTCTATGTCGGTGCGCCTGCACCTGTACCGCATTCGCGTCATCGAAGTCATGATCGATCTACCCGAGCGGCTTGAGGTCGTGGTGCGCGATCTGCGCTCAGTGGTGCGCTGCCCGTGGTGCAGCTTCAAGACCTCCAAGGTGCACGAGACTCGGCGCGTCAAGGTCAAGGACCTCGCGCGTGGCACCCAGAAGGTGACGCTCATCTGGCTGCGCCGCCGCTTTGAGTGCACCAACTGCGGCGAGCGCCACACCGAGACACACCCGGCGTTCGACAAGAGGATGACAGCGCGCCTGACGCGCGCCATCGTCAGAGACGCTCGGCACCTCTCAATCACCGAGATCGGACGTCGCTACGTATTGAGCTGGCACACGGTCATGGCCGTGGTCAAGCAGTGGTCGGCTCTACTGGCCGAGCGGCGCGCCAAGCGGCCCTGCCGGGTGTTGCTGGTCGACGAGACCTCGCTCAGGCGCCGGCACCGCTACGTCACCGTGATCTCCAATGGCGAGACCG
Source organism: Actinomycetota bacterium (assembly GCA_013817045.1). Classification (GTDB taxonomy): domain Bacteria; phylum Actinomycetota; class CADDZG01; order CADDZG01; family WHSQ01; genus JACDDL01. Next base: position 40,289 of record JACDDL010000003.1, read on the forward strand.
GCGAGGTCATCGGGATCGTTCGTCACCGCGATTTCCGTGCCCTGTCTGGCTTTCTCACGGCCCAGGGACGGCGCTGGTGCGCCAAGGTCGAGGTCGTGGTCACCGACGGATCGCCGAGCTACCGGGGCGCCATCGAGCGCCATCTCGGTCACGCTTCCCACGTTGTTGACCGCTTTCATGTCGCGCGCTGGTTCGCCTCCGGGCTCATCGAGGTCAGAAGGCGCGTGCAGCGCACGGGAGAGCCCGGCGAGTCACCGGTGTTCTCGCCAACGATCTTTAGAACGCGCTACCTTCAGCTCGCCCGCGCAGACGAGCTCGACTCCGATCGCTTCGCCCGTCTCGCCCACGCGCTCATGCAGGACCCCGAGCTGTGGCACGCGTGGCGGCTGCTGCAACAGCTCTACGAGATCTACGATGCACCGGACGAAGCCGAGGCCGCCCAACGGGTCGAGGCGTTCGTGTACGCGTGGGAGGCGGCGCCGATCCCGGAGTTCCGCTCGGTGCTCAAGGCGCTTGCGGATGGCTGCCCGAGATCCTCGCCTTCCACCGCTGCGGGCGCATCACCAACGGGCGCCTGGAGGGGACGAACAACAAGCTGGGCGCGCTCAAGCGCATCGCTTACGGCTTCGTCAACGCCGACAATTTCGCCGCAAGAGCGTTGCTGTGGTGCCCGCCAGTGGCATCATGAGAGAGCCGAGTTGGTGGGGGTTCATCCCACGAAATCGCGGGGAACCGGCTTTTTCGCGCGTAGACGGCCCTCGGCTGAGTGCTAAATCCACGATGCCCTATCGTGGATGCCAATGGAGAACAAGGGAAGCGAGGGACAGATGAACTCTAACGGGGTTCCCGCCCTTGTGCTGAGTCTCGGGCGCAGCCCGATCCAACACGGACCCTTGAGCGTAGTTCGGAGTCTCGGGCGAATCGGAGTTCCGATGTATACGATATGCGATAGCGATTCTCCGGTTATGAAGTCCCGGTTTCTCGAGAAGGCTTTTACCTGGAGCGCCGACGAGGGTTCCATGGAGGACACGCTTGAGTTTCTATTGGATGTCGGGCGTCAGATCGGGCGTCGCGCCC
>JACDDL010000048.1 GCA_013817045.1 Actinomycetota bacterium
CGGGGTCGTAGTCCTCAATCGAACCGCCGACTGCCCCGGCTTCGGCGGCCCGAGTGATGGCCGATGCAGCGTCTTCGGGGTGCGGCCCATAACCGTTTTCCAGATCGACGGAGATCGGAAGGCTTGTCGATTGGTCGAGCATCCGGATGTGATCAATCACCTCATCCAATGTGGAGCCGCCGTCCGAGCGTCCCAGCGTGAACGCTAATCCAGAGCTCGTGGTTGCCAGAGCCTTGAACCCCAGCGCTTCCAAAACCTTGGCCGAGCCTGCGTCCCACGGGTTCGGGATGATGAAGGCCTCACCACCGTGCAGCCCACGAAAGGTTGCTGCTTTTTGATCTTGCGTCGGGCGCAAGGTCACCTCCTTTATGGACAACCTCGAGTTTGAGCTACATGACCTGGTTTTGTTTGTCGATTTCGGAGGCGAGGTCAATCAAGACATTGCGGATCGTTTCCAGCTCACTTCGACCGACGCCGAGCAACATCTGAGGTGGTTCATAGAGACGTCCCTCGAGCTCTGCTTTTGTGCGCACCCCTTGGGGGGTCAGCGCCACAGTCTTGACGCGCCGGTCACTCGTCAGGCCGCCCCGCTCGACGAGGCCTCGGTCCTCCAGCCGGTCCACGAGCCACGTCATCGTGGATGCATCGCAGGAGAAGGAATGTGCAAGCGAACCCATCGTCTGCGGCTGGTCGGGATCCAGAGCGAGCAAGGCCTTGACGTGTCCCGGTGTCAGGCCGAGATCCTGGGCGATGCCCGCGGCTATCCCAAACTGCTTCATGGCGACCTTCAGGAGGAGCCGCCACACTTCGGCCGCCACCGAGCCATCTGAAGAGCTCATCCATCAATGATACTTGGGCAGACGAACATTTGGCAAATAGCAAAGTTCTCGAAATCCAATCATTTGACAACCCCAACTATCACTGAGAAACTTCACCGCATGGCTAACGCAATCAGTGTCGACGGCGTGGCGAAGGGTTTCGGGAACGTGATCGCCCTGGACGGCGTCGATTTCGAGGTGGCCACCGGAACCGTCTTCGGCTTGCTCGGCCCCAACGGGGCGGGAAAGACCACCATGGTCCGGGTGCTGGCCACCATCCTCGACCCCGATCGGGGGAGGGCGGAGGTCCTGGGGCTCGATGTGGTCAAGCAGGCCCGAGAGCTGCGCCCGCTGATCGGACTTGCAGGGCAGAACGCGGCGGTCGACGCGAACTTGACGGGAATGGAGAACCTGCGGCTCATAGGCCGGCTGTCGCATCTGGGGCCCGGGATCATAAAGGAGCGCAGCGGCGAGCTCCTGGAGCGCTTCGGCCTGTCCGGAGCAGCCGACCGCACGGTCCGCACCTATTCCGGGGGCATGCGGCGGCGGCTCGATCTTGCGGCGGCTCTAGTTCATCGGCCCCCGGTCCTGTTCCTCGACGAGCCCACCACCGGGCTCGACATCCAAGGCCGTTCCGAGCTGTGGGAGATGATCCGCGAGCTGGTGGCGGCAAATACCACCGTGCTCTTGACGACGCAGTATCTCGAGGAGGCGGATCGCCTCGCGGATCGCGTTGCGGTCATCCACGGTGGCCTGGTAATTGCCAACGACACTCCCGCGGCTCTCAAGGCCAGGCTCGGCGGAACCGTGACCGAGTTGAACTTCCACGACGAGGCCACCGCAATCCAGGCGCGCGATCGCCTGGCCCGGCAATTCGACAAGGTCGAGCGCGAGCGAGCCTTGGTCCGTTTGACGCTCGCCGCGGGCGCCGGCCAGTTGATGGAGGTTCTGCGCGCCCTCGATGCGGGGGGCATCGAGCCGGCTTCCCTGACCGTGAGGGATCCCAGTCTCGACGACGTTTTCCTTGCACTCACGGGTCGGCACACGGAAACAGAAGCTGTGTCGCAAGAGACCTCGGAGGTCCGTGCTTGATGGCTACCACCGCGCCCCCAGAGAGCCCCGCGTCCGGCGGCCGCATGTGGGTTGTGCACGACGCTCTCGCCGTCGCGCAGAGGAACTTGATCGTCTACCTTCGGATCCCACAGCTCCTCGTGTTCTCGACGATCCAACCCGTGATCTTCGTGGTGATGTTCCGTTACGTGTTCGGCGGCGCAATCTCGGTACCGAATGGCTCCTATGTCGACTACCTGATGCCCGGGATCTTCGTGCAGACGGTGGTGTTCGGTTCGATGACCGCAGCCATCGGCCTTGCCACAGATCTCAAGAGCGGTTTGCTCGAGCGCTTTCACTCGTTGCCGATGGCCCGGTCTGCCGTTCTGGCCGGACGCACGTCGGCCGACCTGGTCCGCAATGTCTTCGTCGCCACGCTCATGGCTGCCGTCGGCTTTGCCGTTGGTTTTCGCATCCATACAAACGTGTGGGCCTTCCTTGCAGGGATGGGACTGGTGTTGCTGTTCGGCTATACGTTCACCTGGATCTTCGCCACGGTGGGGCTCGCGGTCGGTGATCCCGAGACAGCACAGGCTGCATCATTCCCCGTGATGGCTCCCCTCGTCTTCGCGTCCTCGGCCTTCGTGCCGGTCGAGTCCATGCCCGGATGGCTTCAGGTCTTTGCCGAACACCAGCCCGTCTCGGTTACCGCCTCGGCAATTCGCGCTCTCTTCATAGGAGGCCCGACGACTTCATACGTATTGCAGTCGCTCGCGTGGTGCGGCGGAATTCTATTGGTCTTCGTGCCGCTTGCCGTAGCCCGCTACCGCCGAACCGTCTGATTGAGCTAAGGGCCAATGCCCTCGGCGCCCGACCTGCCTATGGCTTGAGCAAGACCTTGACCATGCCGTCCTGCTTCTTCTGGAACATGCTGTAGGCCTCGGGCGCTTTGTCGAGCGGAAGCTGATGAGTGTGGAACCCGTCGACACCGAGCGGATCATCGTCGGTGAGAAGAGGCATGATGTCATCCACCCAACGTTTGACGTTTGCTTGTCCCATACGGAGTTGAATCTGCTTGTCGAACATCGTCAACATCGGCATCGGGTCGACCTGCCCTCCGTAGACTCCGCTGATCGAGACGGTGCCCCCCCGTCGTACGGCATCGATGGCGAGGTGTAAGGCGCTAAGGCGGTCGACACCCGCCCGCTTCATCATCTTCTGGGCGAGGGCATCCGGCATCAGGCCGGTCATCTGTTGAGCCAGCTGCCCGAACGGCGCGCCGTGGGCCTCCATGCCGACTGCGTCGATGACCGAGTCAGGCCCCCGGCCGTCCGTGAGATCCCGAAGTGTCTCGGCGATGTCGTCGTGCTGGGTGAGGTCGAGCACCTCGACATCTCTTTGCCGGGTTCGCTCGAGACGCTCGGGCACCAGATCGACCCCGAAGACCCGCTCGACACCATGGTGGCGGGCGATGCGACACGCCATGTCGCCGATGGGCCCGAGGCCCAATACGACCACGCTGCCCCCATCGGGGATCGCGGCGTACTCCACCGCTTGCCATGCCGTGGGAAGAACGTCGGAGAGATAGACGAAGCGCTCGTCGGGAGGCCCCTCCGGCACCTTGATCGGGATGAACTGCGCCTGCGGCACACGCAGATACTCCGCCTGCCCTCCGGGCACTTGCCCGTAGAGCTTGGTATAGCCGAACAGCGCTGCGCCCATTCCCTGGTCACGCACCTGGGTGGTCTCGCACTGGGAGTGGAGGCCCTGACCGCACATGAAGCAGTGTCCGCAGCAGATCGTGAATGGAAGCACCACCCGGTCCCCCGCTGCGATGTTCGTGACCTCGCCCCCAACCTCCTCGACGATCCCCATGGGTTCGTGACCGAGGATGTCGCCCTCGTCGATGAAGGGTCCCAGGACCTCGTACAGATGAAGATCGGAGCCGCAGATCGCCGTCGCCGTGATCCGCACCACAGCATCGGTGGGCTCCTGGATCCTGGGGTCGGGCACGTCGTCCACTCGGACGTCCCTCTTGCCATGCCAGGTCAGTGCCTTCACAGTGATCCAATCTCGGAGAGGGAAAAGTGCGCTCCCTCGGATGGTCCGGGGAGCGCCTCGGTCAAGGCTTCCCCCGTCTTACCCGTCCGCCCCGGCCCCAAACGGACCGGCAATAGGGGCTTGCGTGGGGCCTGCGGTCGTCCCCGGGTCCCAGAGGAGAATTTTTCGAGGACTTCCCCTGCCGGGGAATACCGAGGCCAATGCAGCAGTTTTTGTCTATGGAAGCCAAGGGAATGGGTGACTTCCCCTCGACGGGCAGTTTGCCCTACAATGGAAAGTGGTCCTCCGCACGACGGGAGCACAATCCCCTGAGACCAGATGGGTCGGATCCGGGGATGGCCCCGGCCGCACAGCGGCGACGTGGATGGCCTGTCACCGACGTGAGCAGGACGAGAACAGGTGTAGGCGCCCGAAAGCTCAACGGTCACGGTCCCAGAAACACACTCGACGGGGACAGGAAGAGGTTGGTCAAGAAATGAGTCAAGCTACGCGCCCGTACGATGCCCGAGAGGAAGCGGCCCACGAGGATCTGGTCCGGCAGTACCTGCGCGAGATCGGGCAGTACCCGCTTCTGACCGACATCCAGGAGGTGGAGCTGGCCAAGGCCATCGAGGACGGCGAAAAGGCTCAAGAGAAGCTCGATGGTCTGAAGAGACCCACCGACAAGCAGCGCCGGGACCTCGAGTACTCGGCCCGGCACGGGCGGGCGGCCAAACGCCGCTTCATCCAGTCGAACCTCCGCCTGGTCGTATCGATCGCCAAGAAGTACTCCGCCGCGGGACTCCCCCTTCTCGACCTCATCCAGGAGGGGAACCTGGGCCTGATGCGAGCGGTCGAGAAGTTCGACTACCAGCGGGGCTTCAAATTCTCGACCTATGCGACCTGGTGGATCCGTCAGGCCATCACCCGGGCGATCGCCGACAAGGCTCGCACCATCCGAATTCCGGTGCACATGGTGGAAACCCTCTACCGGGTTCGCAAGGTCCAGTCCGAGCTCCTCGAAAAGCTCGGCCGCGAGCCGACCATAGATGAGATCGCCCACGGTTCCGATCTCACGCCCGAGAAGGTGCGCGAGGCTTTCCGGGTCCTGCCCGAGCCGGTCTCGCTCCACGAGCCGGTCGGGGACGAGGACGCCGAGCTCGGTGACTTCATCGAGGACGAGGACGTCGAAGGTCCCTTTCAGGCTGCGGCCGTGGCGCTTCGCCAGGAAGATCTATGGGAGATGCTGGACTCGCTGTCCGAGCGCGAGCGCAAGGTGCTGGCGCTCCGCTTCGGGCTGGTCACCGGCGAGCCCCGGACCCTCGAAGAGGTCGGCAAGGAGTTCAGCCTCACGCGCGAGCGCATCCGCCAGATCGAAGCCAAGGCCCTGTCCAAGCTGCGACACCCGAGCACTCCCGGCAAGCTCCGGGACATGGTAACTATCTAGGCCAGTCCGGCAGAAAGATTCCCCCTCCGACAGCGTGGGCCGGGGACTGGGTACCATGCGCTCTCATGCGCACTGTAGCACGGCGTGCTACGATGAGGGACATGAGTCGGGAGATCACGCAGCGCGAGCTGCGCAACCTGAGCGGCGCGATCATGCGCGAGCTCGACGAGGGCGAGAGCTTCATCGTCACCCGCAGTGGCGTGCCCGTCGGCGAGCTGACTCCGCTTCGTCGCCACCGGTTCGTCGCAGCGGAAACCGCGGCTGCGATCTTCAAGAGCGCCCCCGGCGTCGACTACCGGCGCTTCCGGACAGATTTGGACGAGGCCGCCAGCCAGGACGCAATGCCCGGTGGCTGACGCGCAACGCCCCGAACGTGGCCTACTCGACACATCGGTTCTCATTGACCTCGACCAGATCGATCCATCCCGGCTCTCGGCCACCGTCGCCGTCAGTGCTCTCTCCATGGCGGAGCTGGCGGCCGGTCCACATGCGACGAACGATCCCGACGAGCGTGGTCGTCGACAAGACCGTCTCCAGCGGGCCGAGGCCGCGTTCGACCCGCTGCCGTTCGACGGCGAGGCCGCCCGGGCCTACGGCCGGGTCTTCGCGTCGGTGATGGCAGCTGGCCGCAAGGCTCGGGGTGCTCGAGCGATTGATCTGCTCATCGCCGCTGCGGCGTTGTCGGCAAGGTTGCCGCTCTACACCCGCAACGGCGACGACTTCCGAGCCCTCGGCGACCTCGTCGAGGTCGTCACCGTGTAGCCCAGCCGGGATAGGTGACGGCGGCTGTGGGCGAGCCATCCCGCGCGTGCCGCCGGGCGCGTCACGACGTCGAGCCGGTGACTGATCGTCGGGTGGCCAGCAGAACGGCGTCGTGAATCGTGACCTCGATGCCCTCGGGCGTCGTCGCCGGCCGCGGGCGGGCCTCGTTGACGACGACCGCCCACGAGTCGTCAAGGAGCCCGGCGACCTCGCCGGCGGAGTAGAACAGGTCAGGCATCGGAGGACGCGGCACACCCGTGGCGAGGTCCGACGGGTGGTGGCCAACCACGAGCAGCGTTCCGCCGGCCCGGACGGCCGCGGCGAGAGCGGTGAAGAGTCGTGTGCGCGGCTCCGACGTCAGGTGCATGAACTGCGCCGAGACGAGGTCGAAGGAGTCGGGCTCGGGCGGTCGGAGCATGAGGTCGGCGTGCAGCCAATCGATGCGTGCTGACGCCACGGGATCGGAGGCGCGGGCGTGTTGGGCGCCTCGCTCGAGGGCGATGCGGGAGATGTCGGTCGCGACCACGCCCCATCCCCGTCGGGCCAGCCAGATGGCGTCGGCCCCTTCGCCGCACCCCACGTCGAGCGCCCGACCGGGAGCCAGGTCGGCTATCTCGGCGACGAGCTGCGGGTTCGGGGCGCCGCTCCAGACATGGGGCGAGGACCGGTAGCGCTCGTTCCAGAAGCCCTCGTCGTGCACGGCCTCGGTGTGGTGATTGTGCTCACTCATTCCGTCAGTATCGCGGCGCCGGAACAGCTCCTCGATCTTCCAGCTCCGCGCAGAGCGACCCGAACGCAGAGCCGCTCCAGGCTGAGAGCTCCGGATCGGTGAGGGTGCCCCGGCCGCCTCTTCCAGGACCTCAACCATGTCGGGACGCTGACTGCCTGTGGGCGTTACCCTCGTCAGATGGTCACCACCGTGGTTCTTGCGGTCTGCGACATCCACCGGGTGCCCGAGACCGCTCAGGCCATCGCCGATCTGGCCGAGGTGTCCGAGGTCTATTCGGTTTCCGGGGACTACGACCTCGTGATCATGGTCCGGGTTCGCCAGCAGGAGGACCTGGCGCGGGTCGTGACCGAAAGCATCGGAAAGACCCCCGGCATCGAAAGGACCCAGACCCTCGTCGCCTTCAAGGTGTACTCACGTCACGACATCGAATCGATGTTCTCCCTGGGGTTCGAAGACGAGCCGACCTGACCACCGCTGAAGGGCGGCATCAGGGTCACCTCTGAACCATCCTGAAGCGTTGCCTCCATGCCGGCCCGGGTGCCGTCGACGAGCAAGGAGAAGACGAGCCGCCGGGGCGCTCCGAGGCGGTCGACGAGATCGCCCACGGTGGCCGCTTCGGCCAGCTCGACCTCGGCGCGGTTGCCGGCCGAGCCCGCCGGGAGATACTCGCGCACCACCCCGAAGCACGTGACGTTTACCTTCACATGCCTACTTCTCGACCGGGACTCCGACCAGGCTTCCGTACTCGGTCCAGGAGCCGTCGTAGTTCCTGACCTTCTCGAAACCAAGGAGCTCACGCAGGACAAACCACGAGTGGGACGAGCGCTCGCCGATGCGGCAGTACGCAACGACGTCCTGGTCCGAGGTGACCCCCTGGTCGGCGTAGAGCTTCTGGAGCTCCTCGGCCGGCTTGAAGCTTCCGTCTTCCTTCACGGTCTTCGACCAGGTGATGTTCGCAGCCCCGGGAATGTGGCCCGGTACCTGTGCCTGCTCCTGGGGGAGATGCGGGGGCGCCAGAAGCTCGCCCCTGAACTCCTCGGGAGATCGCACATCCACCCACACCCCGCTCCCCGATTCGACCCGCTCGAGGACCTCGTCGCGAAAGACCCTGAACTCTGGCTTCTCCGGCCCGATGTCGAAAGTGGCGGAGGGACGCTCCGGCAGGTCCTGGGTCAGCTCACGGCTCTCGAGCTCCCACTTCTTGCGGCCACCGTCCAGCAGCTTGACCTTGCCGACCCCCCGGTACTTCAGCAACCAGTATGCGTAGGTAGCAAACCAGTTGTTGTTGCCGCTGTAGAGCACGATCGTGTGATCGTCCGATATCCCTTTCGAGCCCAGGAGCTGGGCCAGACCCTCGGACGAGACGAAATCCCGCCGGCTGGCGTCGTGCAACTCGGTCTGCCAGTTGATCGCCAGCGCCCCGGGGATGTGGCCCTTGTCGTAGGCACTGGTGTCCTCGTCCACCTCGACGACCACGATGCCTTCGTCGTCGAGATGCGACGCCAGCCATTCGAGATCGACCAGCACCTCGGAGTTCGCGTAATCAGCCATCTGTTCCTCCTCTTGTCTTCTTGGACTCTCCAACCAACTCTCTTATCCGCCCCAGCTGCTCACCGGCGTCGCTGAGCATTCGCTCGAGGATTCGAAGCTCGACCTCGAGCTCGTCTGCTGCCGCAGGCTTGCCGGCGCCCGCTCCATCGATGCCCGCCTCGGCGAGCGCCCCGGCCTCGCCCTCCCAGGTGAAGTAAACCTTCGCCGGACGGCCCTTGGCGCGCCGCTGCGTGTCTGCGGACAGAAATCCCGCCTCGACCATCAGATCGAGATGCGCGCGCGCCACGTTCGGGTGGATGGAGAAGGCGTCCCCGATCTCTTTGACGGTCTTGGGCCCGGTGGTCAACAGAAGAGACAGGATTGCGGCGCGCGTCGGCAGCGACAGCACCTTTGCGGTGCGGGTTGCGGTGTCATCCCCCAGAGGTGTCATGGCCCCCTTGCTAACAGATCAAAGCACCCTTAGCAAGTTGCTAACAGTGTTAATGGCGCGGGGCTTTAGCCCTTGCCCCCCTCTTGCAACGCCTCGAGGAGGGTGTTCCATCCCAACAGCGCGCATTTGATCCGCACGGGATATTTCACCACCCCTTTCAGCGAGACGAGGTCGCCCAGGGTATCGACGTCGCCTTCCTCCTCACCGGCCATCATGCGCTTGATCGACTCAGCGAGGGAGGCCGACTCCTTGGTGGTCAGGCCCTCCACCTTTTCGGTCATCATCGAGGCGCTTGCCTGGGAGATCGAGCAGCCCTTCCCCTCGAATCCAATTCCCTCGATCGTGTCGCCGTCGAAGCGCACGAACAGCTCGATCTCGTCGCCGCACAGAGGGTTATTGCGTTCGAGCGCCACGTCGTGGGGGTCCAGCCGCCCTTTGTTCCGGGGCGTTCTGTAGTGGTCGAGGATCACTTCCTTGTACAGCTCTTCGAGGCTCATGCGAACCACTCCTTGCACTTTTCGAGCGCGTCCGTGAGGGCATCGACGTCCTCGGGGGTGTTGTAGATGTAAAAAGACGCTCGGGCCGTGGCGGGAACACCAAGCCGTCGCATCAACGGTTGGGCGCAGTGATGTCCCGCCCTGATGCAAACGCCTTCCTGATCGACGATCGTCGCCACATCGTGTGGATGAACCTCACCGAGTGTGAACGAGATGACCGCGCCGCGCTCTGATGGATCCTTCGGGCCGTAGATGTGAGCGCCCGCAGCCTCGAGAGCACTCATCGCATAGCGCGCCATCCCGATCTCGTGGTCGCGCACCGAGTCCATGCCGAGCGCCTCGAGGTACTCGACGGCCGCCCCCATACCGACCGCCTGAGCGATGTTGGGGGTACCGGCCTCGAACTTGTAGGGGATTTCGTTCCAGGTGGAGTGGTCCGGGTAGACCTCGCGAATCATCTCGCCGCCACCGTGGAACGGGGGCATGGCCTCGAGCAGATCCTCACGCCCGTACAGGACACCGGCCCCGGTGGGCCCGCACATCTTGTGCGCCGAGTAGGCGAGGAAGTCTGCGTCGAGCTCGTTCACGTCGATGGCGAGGTGCGGGGCTGCCTGGGCGGCGTCGACAACGATGCGCGCTCCAACGCTGTGGGCGGCGTCGGCCACCGTCCTCACCGGGTTGATGGTGCCGAGCACATTGGACATGAGCCCCATAGCGACCAGCTTCGTTCTGTCGGTGACATAGTCCCCCAGCAGGTCCACCCGGAGCTTTCCGTCATCGTCTATCGGCAGGAATCGCAGGGTTGCGCCGGACTCCTGAGCGAGGAGCTGCCAGGGCACGAGGTTCGAGTGGTGCTCCATCTCGGTCAGCAGGATCTCGTCACCGTCATGGATATTGGCGCGCCCCCAGGTGAACCTCACGAGGTTGATCGCTTCAGTGGTCCCGCGGGTGAAAACGATCGAGCGGTGGCTGCGGGCGCCGATGAAACGCGCGCAGGATTCGCGCGCTGCCTCGTATGCGGTCGTTGCGCGCTCCGCCAGCTCGTAGATGCCGCGGTGAACATTTGCGTTCTCGGATTCGTAGAAACGAACCATGCGGTCGATGACCTGATGCGGCTTCTGGCTCGTGGCGGCTGAGTCGAGATAGACGAGGCGCTTGCCGTGCGCAAGTGTGCCGAAGACCGGGAAGTCCTTGCGCAGAGTCTCGGCGTCGAGCGGCAGGGACACCATTAGGCCCTGGCCTTCTCCAGCTTCTGGACCTCGGCGATGGCTTCCTGGCTGAGGCCGAATTCCCTGGCGAGCCCTGCGTATCCCTCCGCCTCGAGGCGCTCGGCAAGCTCGAAGCCGCCCGACTTCACGACCTGACCGTGCATGAGCACATGCACCACGTCGGGCCGGATGTAGTTCAACAGTCGCTGGTAGTGCGTGATCAGCATTATCCCAACGTCGGGCGTGGCCAGCTTGTTGACGCCCGCAGACACATGTTTCAGAGCATCGATGTCGAGGCCGGAATCGGTTTCGTCCATTATCGCCAGTTCGGGCGTGAGGACGGCCATCTGCAGGACCTCGTTGCGCTTCTTCTCGCCGCCGGAAAATCCCTGATTCACATAGCGATCGACCAGCTCGCTGGGAATCTCGAGCAAGTCGATCTTCTCCTGGAGATACATCCGGAACGCCATGGCCGACTTTGGCTGGTCCGCGTGAATGGCGTTATAGGCCGTGCGCATGAAGTTGACGACCGAAACCCCGGGCACCTCGGTCGGGTACTGGAACGCAAGGAAGATGCCGCGCTGGGCGCGCTCATCCGGAGCGAGCTCCATGATGTCTTCGCCCTTGTAGAAGATCTTTCCCGCCGTAACCTCGTAACCGGGCCGTCCGGTGAGCACGTAGGCAAGGGTCGACTTGCCCGATCCGTTGGGTCCCATGATGGCGTGGATCTCGCCCTTGTCCATGGACAGGTTGAGACCCTTGAGGATCTGGTTCCCTTCGATCTCGACGTGGAGATCTTCTATCTCCAGCAGCGTGTCACTCATGACCTATCACTCCTCAAACGCGCTTTATCGGAGGACCAACGAAGATGACGTCGTCCTCGAGCTTTACCTCATATGCGACCGCCGGCTTGGTTGCGGGAAGGATGCGAACGGCCCCGGTGCAGACGTCGAAACGCGAGCCGTGCAGAGGGCATTCGACCTCGAGATCCTCCGTCTCCCACTCACCCTCGGTGAGGTAGGCCTCCTGATGCGTACAGACATCCCCGATTGCATAGACCTTCGGGCCCGCCCGGAACAAGCCTATGAGCGTCCCGTCTACTTCGACCTGTCTCGTGCCCCCGTCGGGAATCTCAGACATCCTGGCAACCTCGGCGAAATGCGTGCGAGCGATGTGCACCATTAGACTGCCACCTCTAGGTGTGCGCCGCTTTCGACCTTCGCCGAGATCGCGTCGGACAAGCCGTCGCGCACCCCTGGGACGCGGATGCGATCCAGCACCTCTCCGAAGAAGCCGAACACCACGAGCTTCTGCGCGGTCACCCGGTCGATGCCGCGACTCATGAGATAGAAGAGATGCTCTTCCTCGACCGGCGCCACTGTTGCGCCGTGGGTACAGCGCACCTCGTTCGCTTCGATCTCGAGTTGGGGAATCGAGTGGGCCATTGCGTTGTCGGAGAGGACGAGGTTGCGATTCGCCTGGTAAGCGTCGGTTCCCTGCGCCCCCCTGGATACCTTGATCAATCCGGAGTACTCGGAACGAGAGTGCTCCTTGAGCGCCCCTTTGTAGAGAAGGTCCGAGGTCGCATGTGGAGCGTCGTGGTACTGGAGCGTTCTCTGGGCAAAGTGCTGATCGGCGTCGGCGAAGTAGAGGCCCAGCATCTCGGAGAACGCGCCTTCGCCCTGGAGCACCGATTCCACCTGGGTGCGTGCGAACGAGGAACCGAGGTTCACGGCAAGGCTGCGGACGGTCGAGTCGCGATATCCGGTGAAGCGCTGGGTCTGGAAGTGAGACACGGCACGCCCCCAACTCTGCAGCGAGATGTAGTTCACGATTGCGCCCCGCCCTGCCTGGATCTCGACGACACTCGAGCACAGGGCATCGTCTGAGAACTCCTCCGACGAGAAGCTGTCGACCAGAGTCACGCTTGCCGTGTCTTCGAGCACGATGGAGGTGTGAGGGAAGGTCGATCCTCCGGGCGCCACTCGGCGCGCTACCTCGAGCGGTAGCTCGACCTCGACACCACGGGGCACGTAGAGCAGCACGTCGTCCGAGTGGAACGCGCCGTGAAGCGCGGTGAACTTGTGCTCATCGACCGGTACGTCGGTGAAGAAATGCTCTTTGAGAAGCTCCGGATAGTCGCGTGCGGCAGTGACGAAGTCGGTGAAGATGACTCCCTTGCGGGCGAGGTCATCGGGGAGCACGGGCGGGGCCATGGAAGGTGTCGGCGCGCCGAATCTGTCGAAGTCGAAACGGCGAACGTCGGTGTAGCGCCACTCTTCGCCCCGAGGGTCCGGGGGGTCCATCTTGGAGAAGAGATCGAACGCCTCCAGCCGGCGCTCGGCGAGCCAACCAGGCTCCCCTAGTCGGTCGGCAAGGCGCTCGACGGCGTCCCTGGTGAGTTTCTCGGCCATCTAACGAGCGTCTCCTAACGAGATGTTCAGTCGAGTGGATGAGAGATGTGAACAGCTCACACTCGCCGCCCACTCGGCAGGCGTATCAGCCTACGGAGCCCTCCATCTGGAGCTCGACGAGACGCTGAAGCTCGACCGCATACTCCATCGGCAGCTCCCTCGTGATCGGCTCGATGAAGCCGCGCACGATCATCTGCATCGCCTCGGTCTCCGACAGGCCCCGGGACATGAGGTAGAAGAGCTGCTCGTCCGAAACCTTCGACACCGTGGCCTCGTGGGACACCGCTGCGTTCTCTTCTTCGATCTCCATGTACGGATAGGTGTCGGAACGGGAGGCGTCGTCGAGGATCAGTGCATCGCAAATCACATGGGACTTGGAGTGGTGAGCACCCTCTTCGATCCGTACCAGGCCCCGGTAGCCGCCCCGGCCGCCGTCTTTGGATATCGACTTCGACGTGATCGAGCTCTGGGTGTTGGGTGCCGCGTGGATGACCTTGCCGCCCGCGTCCTGGTGCTGTCCCCCGCCTGCGTAGGCGATCGAGAGCACCTCTCCCCTGGCGCGTTCGCCGAGAAGATAGACCGACGGGTATTTCATGGTCACCTTGGAGCCGAGGTTGCCGTCGACCCACTCCATGACCCCGCCCTCCTCGACCGCGGTGCGCTTGGTGACGAGGTTGTAAACGTTGTTGGACCAGTTCTGGATGGTCGTGTACCGGCAACGGCCGCGTGGCTTCACGACGATCTCGACCACCGCAGAGTGGAGCGAGTCGCTCGAGTAGACCGGCGCCGAGCATCCCTCGACGTAATGGACCCAGGAGTCTTCGTCCACGACGATAAGGGTTCGCTCGAACTGGCCCATGTTCTCCTGATTGATGCGGAAGTAGGCCTGAAGCGGGATCTCTACCTCGACGCCGGGCGGGACATAGATGAACGAGCCGCCCGACCACACCGCCGAGTTGAGCGCCGAGAACTTGTTGTCGGCGGGCGGGATGACCGTGCCGAAGTACTGCTTGACGATCTCGGGGTGCTCGCGCAGCGCCGAATCCATGTCCATGAACAGGATCCCGCGGTTCTCGAGCTCTTCTTTGGTCTTGTGGTAGACGACCTCGCTCTCGTACTGAGCGGTCACGCCCCCGAGGTAGTTCTTCTCGGCCTCGGGTATCCCGAGCTTGTCCCAGGTCGCCTTGATGTCGTCGGGCATGTCATCCCACGACCCGACCATCTCGGTCGGCTTGATGTAGTAGTAGATGTTCTCGAAATCGATCCCCGACAGGTCCGCACCCCAACTCGGCATCGGCTTCCGGTAGAAGATGTCGAGGGACTTGTGGCGGAGCTTGCGCATCCAGTCGGGCTCGTTCTTGCGGTCGCTCATCATGTCGATGACCTCGTGCGACAGCCCCTTCTCGGGCTTGATGTCGTAGGAGGTCGCGTCGTGCCAGCCGTACTTGTAGCTGCCCTTGAGATCGCGGACGGCGGCGTTTTCCTCTTGAAGTTTGAGATCCTCGGCTTGGGTAGCCATGGTGACTCCTCCTAGTAGCGATGCCTGGTGTCAGTCTAGCAGTTAGGGTCGCCTAACTCCAGGTCGGCAGGATGCATTTTCCCTGCTCATGGGGCATAAACACATTCGGTGGGCCGAATGTTCCGGGTCAGGCGCGGGGGTCGGAAGGCGCCCTTGCCAGGTCGAGATAGTCGTCGGCCAGCGGTTCCTCGTCGTGGAAGCCCGGCCCTTGGGTGATGATCTGGAACGACTCCCCGTAGCTGAATCCGGCCACCGCGCCCTGGGCGCCGGCGAACTCCCGAAGCCAGGCTTCCACCTCCTCGCGCTCGGATTCGTCCCCGAGCTGGCTTGCGTGGCACTGCAGAGCCTGGATCTTGCGCTCGATCGTCGAGGAGATATCTGACACCACGGGCTTGAACCCCGGGCCCATGATCCACAGCTCGCGCATCCCTCGCCACGGCTCGAGGCCCTCGTCGAGCAGCTCCGGAAAGTGCCCGGGGGTCGTTCCCGCGGTAAGCACCGTATCCAGCGACGCCTGGCCGACCGCCCGGTGATCGGGATGATTGACGAAGCGGTCCTCCACCGTGGACGCCGGATCCATCACCATGAAGCGGTGCGGCCTGAAACGGCGGAACACCCGCGCGATATCGCGCCGGAGCGCCAACGAGTACTCGACGTAGCCGTCCCGGTGACCGAGCCACACGATCTCTTTGAATCCCAAGATCGCGGCTGCGTCACTGGCCTCGTCTGCCCTGAGCGCAGCCAGGCGATCGCCCATCATGCTTCGGTCCTGCGTACCGGTCGAGCCGTCCGTGGCAATGCACAGCATCACCTCCGTTCCCTCGTCCGCCCACTTGGCGAGGGTGCCGGCCGCGCCAAACTCCATGTCGTCTGGATGCGCCGAGACCACCAGCGCCCGGGTGGGGGTCGTATTCACGATGGCCACGATGGCAAGGATAAGA
>JACDDL010000218.1 GCA_013817045.1 Actinomycetota bacterium
GGACGGTTTGCGCGAGAACCGAGAGGTCGATGCCCTTGCTGCGACCGCCGGCGATGAGCACGACGTTGTCCAGCCCCTTGACCGCGGTGAGAGTTGCATGTGGGTTCGTGGCCTTGGAATCATCGACGAAGGTGACTCCGTCCTGCTCCGCAATCACTTCGAGGCGATGGGGAGGGGCACGAAAGTTCTCTATCGCCCGGACGACGGCGCCGGAGTCCACCCCGTAGGCCAGGGCCGCCCCTGCGGCGGCGACGGTGTCCTCCAGCCCGGCCCGCCCGGGGAGGGGGATGTCTTCGCATGACAAGACCATCCGGCCCCGCCAGCACACCCGCCCGGCGTCGACGCCGATGCCGTCCTCGGGGGCCGACTCCGCCGAGAAAGGGACCACGCTCGCGGTGGCGCGCCGGGCGATGCCCATGGCCACGTCGTCGTCGAGATTGGGAAGGTAAAAGTCCTCGGGCTGCTGATTGGCGACGATCCTTTCTTTGGCCGCCGCGTACTGCGCGAAGGATCCATGCCAGTCGGTGTGATCCTCGGCGACATTGAGCACAACGGCCACGCGCGGGTGGAACCGGTCGATTGAAGCGAGCTGAAAGCTGGAGACCTCGACTGCCACCGCCCCGTTCTCGGGCAGTGAGCCGACGGCCTCGACCAACGGCCGGCCGATGTTGCCTGCGGCGGTCGACGGGATGCCGCCCTCGTCGAGCATCGCCGCAAGCAGACTCGTGGTGGTCGTCTTGCCGTTGGTTCCCGTGACTGCGATGAACTCGCAACGCGCCAGCCTGTAGGCGAGCTCGATCTCGCTCCACACCTCCGTCCCCTTCACCCTGAGAGCGCTCGCCACCGAGCTGTCCGGCGCTATCCCGGGACTCATGATCGCGAGATCGGCGTCCAGCCGCGTGAGGTCGTGGTCTCCCAGCTCGACCTCGGCGCCGGCGCCCCGCAGCACCTCCGCCCGGGTCTCTGCAATGGCGCCGGCGCCGGCCTCGGTGACCCGCACCACGGCCCCCAGACCAAGCAGGGCGTGCGCTGCGGCGTTGCCGCTGGTCCCCAACCCCACCACGAGCACGCGCCGGCCGGCCCAACGGTCTCCGCCGGAACGCCCGGCGGGCTCGATCACAGCTCACCGCCCTTGGAGAGGAAATCGGCGTAGAACAACCCCAGCCCGAAGGCCACCGAGAGGCCGGACAGGACCCAGAAGCGGACGATCACGGTGAACTCGGGCCACCCATCGAGCTCGAAATGATGGTGAATCGGCGCCATCAGGAAGGGGCGCCTGCCGGTCCTCTTGAACACGAGCACCTGCATGATGACCGAAGCGGTCTCGATCACATAGAGACCGCCCATGATGATCAGCATGAGCTGGGTGTTGAGCAGGATCGCAAACACCGCCATCGAGCCGCCGAGCATCAGAGAGCCTGTATCGCCCATGAAGATCTTGGCCGGGGCTGTGTTCCACCACAGAAAGCCGGCACAGGCACCGAACATGGCGGCCGCTACGATGGCGACGTCGAAGGGGTCGGAGCCCGCTGCCCGGAGGTCGTAGAAGACCTCGTGACGGAACTGCCAGAAACCGATCACGACAAAAGCGCCGAAGATCTGCGCCGCCGAGCCGACCGCAAGGCCATCGAGCCCGTCGGTCAGGTTTACTCCGTTGGACGCCGCGGTGATCATCACGAAGACCCACAGGTAGAACGCAATTCCGAGATCCAGCTTTGTCGAGCGAAAGAACGACAGGTCGGTCCCGATCCCGATAACGTGAACCGCCAGAACCCCGAAGAGGGCCGCAATCACCAACTGCCCCACGAACTTGGCGCGCGTGTGCAGTCCAAGAGAGCGCGACTTGTGGATCTTGATGAAGTCGTCGACGAAGCCGAGCGCGCCGAGAGCGATGATCGTGCCGATGGCCAGTACACCGCTGTCGGTCAGCGGAGAAATGTCGGATCTGCCGATGTGGCCCAGGAGGTAGCCGGCTATGGTCGCCACGAGGATGACCAAGCCGCCCATCGTCGGCGTACCTCTCTTTTCGTAGTGGGCCTTGGGGCCTTCCTCCCTGATGAGCTGGCCCCAACCGCGTTTTCTGAAGAGCCGAACCGCAAGGGGCGTCCCCAGCAGAGAGAAAACCAGCCCGATCACACCGGCGAGCATGATGTTTGTCACCTGGTGCTTCCGCTCTCCGCCCGAGTGGGCGGCAATTGGGCATTGCTCACAGTCACCACCCGCTCGGCGCCATTTGGCGCAGGGCGGCGCGTGCGACGTCCCTGTCGTCGAACGGAACGGTGTGGTCGGCGAACTCCTGGCCCGTCTCGTGCCCTTTGCCGGCTACGACCACGACATCGCCGCGGCGCGCCTCGCCGAGCGCATGCCGGATGGCCTCGGCCCGGTCGGGGATCGTTGCATCCGGGCCCTCGGCGCGCACCGCGTTCACCCCTTCGAGAATGGCGCCGATGATCGCCTGGGGCCTCTCACTGCGGGGGTTGTCCGAGGTGACCACCACCACATCGGCCCCGCGCGCCGCCACCGCACCCATCAGGGGGCGCTTGGCCTTGTCCCGATCGCCGCCGCAGCCGAACACGCAGAGCACCCGGGCAGGCTGGTCGGCCTGGACGAGCCTGCGGGCGGCGCGCAGGACGTTGTCGAGCGAATCCGGCGTGTGCGCGTAATCCACCACCACGGCGAAGGGCTGTCCTTCTGCGATGCTCTCGAAGCGCCCGGGGACGCCGGTGAGGGCGGCCAGACCCTCCCTTACTGCATGGAGCCCGATGCCGCCGCCCAGGGCTCCCGAGGCGGCCGCCAGCGCGTTCCACACGTTGAACGCGCCGAGGAGCGGGGACCGGACCTCGATCTCCCCGCGCTCCGGCGCCTTCCCGGAGGCGACAAGGGTGAAGCGGTTGCCCTGGGGTGTCAGGCGCACGCCGGCCGGACGGACGTCGGCGTCGGCGGAGGATCCAAAGGTCAGGCACGGAATCGGCGCGGACTCTGCGATCCTGCGCCCGTACGGGTCGTCGACGTTGACGGCTCCGATATTGGCGCGTTCGGGGACGAACAACGATCTCTTCGCCTCGAAGTAGTCCTCCATGCCGCGGTGGAAGTCGAGATGGTCCTGGGTCAGGTTGGTGAAGACGGCGGAGGCGAAGTGCAAACCCTCGGCTCGGTGCAGCGCCAGGGCATGAGAGGTCACCTCCATCACGACCGAGTCCACGCCTTCGGTGCGCATCTCCGCCAGCAGGGCCTGGAGGTCGGCCGATTCCGGAGTGGTGCGCAAGCCGGGGCGCCGCCGGCCGCGTATGCGGGCCTCGATGGTCCCGATGAGCCCGGTGGGGCGCCCTTCGGCCTCCAGGATCGCATCCAACAGGTAGGCGGTGGTGGTCTTGCCGTTCGTTCCGGTGATCCCGAACAGGGCCAGGTCGGAGGCGGGCTCGCCCCAGAAACACCCCGCCACACGCCCCATGGCGCGCCGGACGTCACGAACGACGAGCTGGGCAACGGGCGGGGTGGACGGCAGGTCGAGATGGTGCTCGACGCACAGCGCGACCGCTCCCCCCAACAGCGCCTCCGGCGCGTAGAGGTGGCCGTCGCTTCGGGCGCCCGGTACGCAGAAGAACAAATCTCCCGGTCGAACTTCACGGGAGTTGTAGGACACGCCCCGGACGACCGTCTCGGGGTCGCCCTCGATGCGCGCGGACTGATCGCCCGCACCGCGCGCGAGCATCGCCAACGTCTTCGTGACCTTCACGCCGCTCACAGTCGAAAGCCTACGGGCAAGCAGCGCCTGAACCGAAGATTGCGCCGGTCGGGTGCCCGACGACACACTCAGTCGCGGATCGACGGATCCGGCGGCGGCTGCAGGTTGTTGCCCGTAGCGCTCCGCGTCGGCGCAACGCGCAGGTGACTCAAGGCAAACTCCGCGATGGTCCTGAAGGTGGGGGCCGCAGTCAGACCCCCCCAGATGGGGGTGGGCTCGTCGAGCACGACAACGACCGCGATCTCCGGGTCGCGCGCCGGGGCGAAGCCCGCGAAGGAGCCGACGTATGAGTTGCCGTACCCTCCGGTGGGCAGCGGTTTCTGGGCCGTCCCGGTCTTGCCGGCAACGTCGTATCCCTGGATCTGGGCGGCGACGCCGGTGCCCATATCGACCACGCGCGTAAGCATCTTCGTGGCATCGTCGATTGCTCCCTCTGAGATCACCCGCCGCGACGCAGGCGGGGAGGATGACGTATGGCCGGCGTAGTCCACCGTCGACAGCAGCAGCTTGGGCTCGACCCATACTCCTTCGTTTGCGATTGTCGAGTAGGCGCTGGCCATCTGCATCGGCGTGACCGCTATCCCCTGTCCAATCGGCACAGTCGCCTCAGTCGAACCGGTCCAGCTCTCCGAATCCGGTACCAAGCCCGGCTGCTCGGCGGGGAAGTCCAATCCGGTCGGCGATCCGAACCCGAAATCGCGTACATACCGCCGGAACACCCCGTCGTCGAACTCGAGCCCGATCTTGATGGTCCCGACGTTGGACGACTCGGTGATGATGTCGATGACCCTCATCGACTCCGTCGGGTGCACGTGCGAGTCGTTGAAGACCTCTCCGGCGTAGGGCCACGAAGCGGGCACGATGAATTTGCGCCGCGGTGTCACGGTTCCTGCGTCGAGCGCCGCCGACAGGGTGACCGCTTTGAACGCGGAGCCCGGCTCGTAAAGGTCGGTGACGGCGCGGTTTCGGTGAGCGCTCTCCGCGTAGCCACCGGCGTCGTTGGGGTCGAAGTCGGGAACGTTTGCCATTGCGAGGATCTCGCCGCTCGACGGCCGCATGACCACCGCGCTGCCGCCACTTGCGTCGTAGGCCTTCGCTGCCTCGGCGAGCGTGG
>JACDDL010000219.1 GCA_013817045.1 Actinomycetota bacterium
ATGGACACCGGCTCGCCTATTACCTTGTAGGACGCCTTCCCCTCGAACCTATCGAGCAACCGAACTTTGATGAGGTTGATGGCAAGGTGCGTGATGTCGATGCCGACCCAGTTTCGGTTCAGCCGTTCTGCCACCGCGATCGTCGTTCCGCAACCGCAGAAGGGGTCAAGGACCGTGTCGGCTTCGTTACTACTGGCCTTGAGTATGCGTTCCGCGCCGGGCAACGGTCTTGATCGCCTGCAGGTCCGAGCCCCCGTGCGGCTCCGTCATCGAGATGGCGGCCCGCACCTCGCCCGTGGCCATGCGCGGGAGATGTTCGGTCCTCTGCTCGTCGGTGCCGAAGCGCTCGATCATCCACGCGCTCACGAAATGAGAGTTGAGGACCCCTGCCAGGGACATCCAACCTCTGGACAGCTCGATGATGATGCGGGCGTAATCCTGAAGCGGCAGCCCCAAGCCTCCGTACTCCTGCGGTATCAAAGTCCCGAAGAGACCAAGCTCCCTCATTCGGTCTACGTGAGCCTGCGGGTACTCGTCTTCGAGATCGAGCCTGCTCACCGCGGGCTTGACCTCTTCTTCAACGAAATCCCGCACCGACTTCAACAGGTCCTCTCCTCGGCGTTGCTCAGCCGGCATCCCTGCCTCCTTCATCTATCAATCCTTGGGGTGCCCGTCCCTCAAGCCTCCGGCGCTCTCACTGCTCTTCCCACTCATTACGAAACAAGTCCATTGCCGCGCTCTGTCTCTTCAGAGGCTTACCCAGGGAGACCAGCCCGCAGCAGTGAGAGCGGCTCGAGGCTTACGACGATTCGAACCACGCGGCAGAGCAACTTCTAGCCCAGCGCGAACCCGGTTGATCCACGAGCGAAGCTCTTGCTTTCAGACGAGATCGCGTTACGCGGCCGTCACTCCTCGACCACGACACTACCGGTCATGTTCGAGCCCTCGTGCGGAATGCAGACATACCCGTAGGTACCCGGTTGGTCGAACGTCACCTCGAATTCCTCTCCCGTTGACAGGAGGCCGCCGGCGACGTCGTCACGAGCCGCGTCCTCACTTTCAAAACCTCCGCTGGAGAAGTAAGGGGCTCCCTCGGGAAGCTCCTCCTCATAGGCGGTGACCGTGTGACCCTCATCGGAGTCGTTGACAAAGGTCACGGTTGTGCCCGCACTGACGGTCAGCGTCTCCGGTTCGAAGCGCTGCCCAGACTGCATCGCGACGGTGTTGTCGTCACCTCCGTCACCTCCCGCGCATGCACCCAGCGCCAGGCCGATCACGAGCATGACCAACCCCAGCTTTGTAAATGCGTTCAAGCGGTCAACAGCCCGGTGACGTACATGAACACCAATCCTGCCATGAGTCCCAGAGCGCCGAGCCCCGATGCAAGCCCGTGGTCGCGCGTCATGCCTCGAGCTATCTGCCACAACACCTGAGCGATGGCCCCGGCGGCCACCCCGAAGGCGAGCGCGGCCCACGCCGGCGCAAACGCAAAGCCGCCGGTCAAGGCTCCCAGGATGGTGGGAGCTCCGGCCACTGCGCCCAGCGCAACGAAATGCCACAAGGAAGGACGCCTCTTCTCCGAGCCGAGCGGAGCGACGATCGCAAGACCCTCGGTGGTGTTATGGATCGCGAAGCCGAGGATCAGGAAGGTGCCAAGGGCGATCTCTCCGCCCGCCAGAGCGGCACCGACTGCGAGGCCCTCACCAAGGTTGTGCAACCCGATTCCGGCGGCGATCAGATAGGCGAGAGCGAGACCGCCAACGGGGCTCCTCCCGACGTGTTCGCCTGATTGATTCGCACGCCGCGGCGCGAGGAACCCTTCGAAGGCGGTCAGAGCGACCACCGCACCCACCGCCCCGAGGGCGAACAGCGACAGCCCGTCGAGCGCCGCGGCCGTCTCGCCGGCCAGCTCGAGGCCCTCGGCAACGGTATCGATGAGCAGAAAACCGAGCAGCCCCACGGTGAAGGCGAGGAAGAAGCCGATCCAGCGCTTCGAAGCGCGCCGCAGCGCGGGGTACCAGAACAGTCCGATGGCAACCGGAATGACCCCGATGTATAGGCCAAGCAACGCGTAGATGGTGATCGTGGAGCCGTCCGCCTCCGGAGTTAGCGCCGCGGCCTCGATCTCATGCTCGATGGTGACGCCGGTTGCGGTGACCAGCGCGATGCCGAGCGGAAGCCCCTCCTCCCAGGAATACGAGACCCGAATCGTCGAGGACTCCAGTCGATCGAGCTTCCGATCGCTGATCTCGAAGCTCGTATAGGCATCGTTTATGAGCACCTGGGCGATGGTGACCGGATCGGGACCGTCGTTGCGAAGCTCGAGCGCGATCTCATCCGCCTTCAACACCGTTCGCTCGACCGCAACCGCTTCAACCGCGGGCACCTCTCGCAGGCTGCCGATGGGATTGAGCAACAGAAAGAGTGTCACCAGCGCCGCGATTGCGACGACCGGGAGCAGCCAACCAAGCCATGCGGGAATGCCGGCGCGCCCT
Organism: Actinomycetota bacterium; assembly: GCA_013817045.1. Taxonomy (GTDB): domain Bacteria; phylum Actinomycetota; class CADDZG01; order CADDZG01; family WHSQ01; genus JACDDL01. Next base: position 2,496 of record JACDDL010000219.1, read on the forward strand.
TTAGCGGCCGTAGTGGTAGCCACTCAGACCACCTCGAATGCGCTCAGCCAACCGAGATCGATGAACTCGGTTACGTGCGCGTGAAAGATGAAGTTGCCGGGGTGTTCGTAGGTGAACTCGATCATGTGCCGCTCGGCTTGACCCATGGAGATCGTGTCGGTGAACTCGTCCGGTTCCAGCGACGTCCCCGTACGAAAGAGGTTGAAGAAGTTCGCATGAATGTGTATCGAGTTGATTGGATCGAACTCAGTGACGTTGATGACGTGAGCTCGCTGCAACTCGCCGGCATTGATCTGGATCGGCTTCTTCGAATACGCGAAGGCAACGGTGTTGAGCGCGTAGACTTCGTTTTCGCCGTCGAAGTTGGTGTCGAAGCCGTTCATCACCATGACCATCTCATTTGCGTCTGGCCGGCCCTGCTTGGGATCGACGATGAACGCCCCGTACAGGCCCCGGTGGATGTGCTGCACCAGCGGCAATGAGTGGCAGTGATAGAGATGCGTGCCGAACGGCTCCGCTATGAAATCGTAGGTGAAGCTTTCGCCCGGGAGAGCCTCGCCTGCTCCCGGGATGCCGTCGACCGACGCCGAGTGGAACCCGTGGAAGTGAATAGTGTGTGGATGCGCTGAGGCGTTGACCAGCTTGACCCGAATCCTGTCACCCTCGGTCGCCCGGATGGTCGGCCCCGGCACGCGCCCGTTGTAGGTCCAGGCTGGGAAGAACACACCCGGCGCGACCTCGATCTCCTTGTCGGTGGTTACGAACTCGTACTCGCGCACGGTGCGCCCACGGGAGTCCTTTGAGACCTCACCGCCGTCGAAGTCCGTAAGGATCTCGTGTGGGTCGAAGCCGTTGCGCGCGTTGTCAACGTCGCCGACCGTGCCGCCCAGATGGCCGTTGTTGCCATGGCCCCCCTGAGCGCCTTCGCCTTCCTGAGCCTGCGAATGGGTCAACATTCCTGAACCGTGCAGGGCATCATGACCGCCGAGCAGCGCGGCTCCGCTGAATGCCGAGGTCGCGCCCACCCGCCGAAGAAATCTGCGCCGGTCGATGCGACCCGCTTTCTTCCACGCCGACGGCAACTCTCCTAGTGGACCCATATCGCCTCCGTGATCTCCTTGGACAGCGCCACCGGCGCGTCCTCGTTGTCTTCCACTCGCACGAACAGGGGCCCGCCGACAGGCCCGCGGCTCTCGATGGTGACCCTGACCCCAGGAAGAACGCCCACTTCCGCGAGGTAACGAAGAGCGTCGGAGTGCGAGTCGGGCACCTGCGCAACCAGGACGGCCTCGCCGTCGCTCACATCCCACAGCGATCGCCGCGAAGTCTTTGGCATCGCTCCGTTCCTGGTCGGGATCGAGTGACCGTGAGGGTCGAATCGAGGACGGCCCAGTGCAGCGAACATGCGCTCCTCTACCGACTCCGAGAGGTTGCTCTCCAGCGCCTCAGCCTCGGCATGTGCTTCCTCCCAAGGGACCCCTAGCGCCTCGACCAGGTAGGTCTCGAGCAGCCGGTGGTGGCGCACGATCTCTAGGGCAACGGCGCGGCCCTTCCTGGTCAGGGACGCTCCCTTGTAGGGCTCGTATGACACCAAGTCACGAGCCGCCAGTCGCTTGAGCATGTTGGTTGCCGATGGAGCGGAGACGGCGAGACGCTCGGCGATCGCCGAGGTCGTCACCCGCCGAGCGGTGCCGAGGCGTCCTCGGGCACCGCTTCGGGGGGACTCTTCCTCGAGCGCATAGAGGGCCTTCAAGTAGGCCAGCGCGGCTCGAGACGTACCTGTCACAACCATGGAGGAAAGTTTAGGCTCGATGCGCTAGTTAGTCAAGTCACCTCTAATTCTTGATTTAGACAGGACTAATACTGCTCACCCCCGCAGGGTTCCGACGACGACCAGAGGGAGTGAGGTCCTATCGCTTGAATCGCGACTCGATCCCCTGGGCTCAGGGTGTCCAGCCGGCCATCGTGGACAGTCGCTCGAGCAGCGCAGAGGGGCGGCGCGAGGCGTTGAACTCGCAACGGCGCGCTCCCGACGTTCCAGCGCCGGGGCTCCGGCAGGAGTCTCGTCCGCGGCCACCGTCGTTCCTGTCGGAGCCGGAGGACCCACTCAGTGCGTCGTTGTTGCCGCCTCCACTCATCGAGTCGGCGCCTGGACCGCCCAAGAGTGTGTCCTTGCCGGAGCCGCCCTTGATACGGTCATTCTTCTTGTTTCCCAGCAGTCCGTCCTCACCCGCTCGACCACTGATGAAGTCGGCGTCGTGTTCACACGACTGCCACGGACAACCTCCGGACGACCCGGTGCTGCCGATGAAGTTGCCGAGGATCACATCGTTCCCCGGGCCTCCAA
>JACDDL010000220.1 GCA_013817045.1 Actinomycetota bacterium
CATCTCGGGCAGGCCGGGGAGCCGCGTATGAGGGGGCTCTTCGATTGCGCTGTGCCCTGCCTTGTGGCAGAGAACGAGCGCCTCCGGCGCCGAACCGTGCAGGAGCCCGAGCGTGACCGCCGAGTAGGCGGGATGCCAGAGGGCGCCCTGTCCCTCGACGACGAGCACCTCGGCCGCCGGATCGGCCTCGGTGACCAGCCGCTCGGCGGCGCCTGCAACGAAGTCCGAGATGACCCGGTCCACTGCTATCCCGCGCCCCGCTATGAGGATGCCGGTCTGCCCCGTGGCTACGAACTCTGCTCTCAACCCTTCGGCGCGCGCCGCAGCGGCGAGCTCCAGCGAAGCCGTCATCTTTCCCACGGCGCAATCGCTGCCGACGGTCAGGATGGTGCGCTGAGGAACCTCGAGAGACTTCCCCGAGAACAAGCCGATGTCGGACGGAGGCTCCCGCACGTCCCACAGCCTGGCGCCGTGCCGCTCGGCAAGAGCGACCAGGCCGGCGTCCCTGCGGAGAAACCGGTGGAGCCCGTTGGCGATCTCGAGGCCTGCCTTTATGGCCTCCTCCACCCACTCACACCAATGCTCGGGGATCCAACCCCCTGCCGTGGCGACCCCGAGCAGCATCGAGGTTGGGCGATGCTCGAGTGCCTCGGCCACGGTTCCCACGATGGGAGCTTCACGCCGGAGCCCGGGTGCAACCGACGAAAGCGACTTCCCCGCATGCTCGCGATCGAGCACGGCGGCAATGCGATCCTCCGAGTAGCGAATGACCCCGTGGGCGGTCTTGGCGTTCCTCGTCATCAGGTAGCCGTCGGCGAGCACGAGCCACGAGCGGAGAGGCGTGCTCGAGCTCATACCGGGGCACCCGCAAAGCCAAGTCCCGGGCCGGGAGGAAGGGTCATGATGCCCCTGTCGTAGCTCACCCCGGGCCATGGATCGGAACGCAGCAGCAGCGGGCCATCCAGGTCGGCGTAGTCGGCGAGTGCGGCGACATTTGCTTCGGCGGTTGCCGCTATCCCCGACTCGAGATCACAGCCGAGCATCACCTTCATCCCAAGGGCGCGCGCGGTTGCTATTGCGGCCACGGTGGCGCGTATTCCGCCCGCCTTGCGCAGTTTGAGGTTCACTCCGTCTATGACTCCGGCCAGACGCGCGACATCCGCCGAATCGGCCACATCCTCGTCGGCGAATAGGGGGATGGCCGTTGCCTCGGTGAGCCGTCTGAGCACCTCGTGCTGTCCCGCCTTGATGGGTTGTTCGCAGAGCTCGATCCCGAACGGCTCGAGCGCCTTCAGGCGACCTGCGGCTTCGTCTGGTCCCCACCCCTCGTTGGCATCCAGCCGCAGCGCTCCGGTGTAGACCTCCCTCACCGCGCCCACCGCGTCGACATCCCCGTCGAACCCAACTTTCATCTTCAGGACGGGATGATCCGCCAGCGAGCGCGCCCGGTCCTGCATGGCGCCCGCATCTGCTATCGGGACCGTGACCGAGGTGGGTGGAAGAACCCGTCCGCCGATCCCGAGCATCTCGGCGACGCTGACGCCCGCCAGCGACGCGGCGAGGTCGTGAAGGGCGATGTCCAGAGCACAACGCGCCGCCCCGGGGGGAAGGAGCAGCGACAGCCCCTCGAGGTCGAATGGACCGGCAAGCTCATCGAGCCTGGCCGCATGAATGTCGGCCACCACCGATGGGACGGTCTCATCCCAGCGATCTGCGGGTGCCACCTCGCCGGAACCTGCGGCGTCGCCCCATCGAACCGTGACGAAGACGTTGTGAGAGGAGACCCAGCTCTCCCGGGCGATCGTAAAGCGCTCCTTGAGCGCCAACTCGACGACCTTGGTAGCGACTGCCCACTGCGAACTCATGGTTGAAACCTTAACGAGGTCTAGATCAGCTCGAGCTGCTCCGCAGATGTGTCCTGCTCCGGGCGGCCGGCGCCGGGGACGCTTCGCGGCCCTCCCCGAGGGCGCCTCGGCGCGCCGGGGCGCTTCACGCCCCCAAGCGAGCGAAGGATCGTCGCAACCTCGTCGCCCACTGCCTTCCGCTCGCCCGAGGCAGCGTATGCCTTCTTGTACATCGACATGTAGCGCGGCACCAGATCGGGATACGCGTCTTCGAGCCACGACATGTAGACCTCTTTCACCCCTGGCCGCAGATGCAGAAGGATCGGGGAGACGTGGGTGGCGCCGGAGTCGAGCGCCGCGACGATCACCTCGCGCAGCCCCTTGGGATCGTCGGTGATACCCGGGAGAATCGGCGCCACCATCACACCGCACGGTATTCCGGCCTCGTTCAGCTTCTTGACCGCGGCCATGCGCTTGCGAGGATGGGGCGTGCCCGGTTCCGACTTGCGCCAGGCGTCTTCGTCGAGTGTCCCGATCGAGAAGGCAGTTGAAACCTCGGTAAGGGAAGCCGCCTCTACCAGCAGGTCGAGATCGCGGAGGATCAACGTCCCCTTCGTCAGGATGGAGAACGGATTTCGATAAGTTGTCAGGTTCCCGATGATTCCGCGCATGAGCTTGTAGCGTCCTTCGGCGCGCTGGTAGGGGTCGGTGCCGGTTCCCATCGCGATGTGCTCGCCCTTCCAGCGCTTGGCGCGCAGCTCGCTCCGCACCAGTTGAGGCGCGTTGACCTTCACCACGATCTTGGACTCGAAGTCGCGCCCGGCGTCCATGTCCATGTAGGTGTGGGTGACACGGGCGAAGCAGTAGGTGCATGCGTGGGCGCACCCGCGATAAGGATTGATCGTCCAGTTGAACGGGAGGTAGTTGCCCGGTACATGATTGATGATCGACTTCGCCTCGACCTCGATGAACTCGATCCCGCGGAAGTGCGGGGTGTCGAAGGTCCTTCGGGCGAGTTCGAAGAGCCGGTCTTCACCCATGCGCACCCAGGGTCCTCGTCCTTTTGAGTGACGTGCTTCGGAAGACATGGACCATTATATAGAACATATGTTCGAGTATACCAGCTCAGCCTTCGGGGAGGGGGCGGCGGGTCCGAAGATGGGGCACCAGCTCGATCCCGAAGATCGCCGCCAGGATCAGCCCGGCGCCGACCCATCCCCCGCCGGTCATAGTCTCGCCATTCAGGAGCCATGCGAACAGTCCTGCGAAAGCCGGCTCGCTCGCCAGGATCAGGGCTGTGCGAGCCGGCGAGGCGTGAGTTTGGGCGTAGGTCTGCACGAAGAAACCGAGGGCGGTGGCAATCAGCGAGGTGATTATCAGTGCGCTCCAAACCGTCGTGGTGCGCGGAACTGCGAGGTCACCGGAAACGGCCGCTGGTACAAGGCAGAAGAGACCGCACGCGCCGAGTTGGACCGCAAGCAGCGCCCGGATGTCGTGGTCGCCGACCGCCTTATCGGTTGCAAGGATGTGAAGCGCAAAGGAGCACGCGGTCAATACCACCAACCCGTCGCCGATCAAGTTGATCTCCTTACCGGCGCCCGAGAGAAGCAGCAGCCCCACGCACGAGATCGCCGCCGCAGTCCAGGCAGCGGTTCCGGCGCGCTGCCCGAGTAACAGTGCGCCGAACACCGGAGTCAGGACGACGAACAAGCCGGTGATGAAACCCGTGTTCGAAGCCGTCGTGCGGGCGAGACCGAGCGTCTGGGTTATGTACCCGGCCGTCAAGAACACGCTCATCACCAGTCCGGCGAGCCATCCACGTGCAGAAAGAGACATGACTGCGCGCGCCCAAAGCAGTGTCACGACGATTGCAGCAGTTAGGAAGCGATAGGCCAGAAATGTCATCACCGGGAGGAGGGCAATGGCATCCTGCACCATCACGAAGGTCAGCCCCCAGATAGCCGCTATGGCGACAAGGGCGATCTCAGCGCCGAGGGCACCCGACAGGTGGGCCCCCTGGGTGGCCTTGAACGACATCCGCCTATCGTGCCTCATAGACTCGAGCTTGGTCGGTTGACCCTCTCGGTGATAGGTACATTGGGCAGCCCAACCAAGGAGGCCGCGATGTCGACAATTGAAGAGTCGATCGACGTAGAGGTACCCGTTCGAACCGCTTACAACCAGTGGACGCAGTTCGAAGACTTTCCCCGGTTCATGGAGGGCGTCAAAGACGTAAGGCAGCTCGACGATACGACCACACGCTGGATCGTCGAGGTCGGAGGACGGCGTCGCGAGTTCGAAGCCAAGATCACCGAGCAGGACCCGGATCAACGGGTGTCGTGGGCCAGCGTGGAGGGTCGGCCGAATGCGGGAGTGGTGACCTTTCATCGGCTCGGCGAAGGCCGCACGAGGGTGATGCTGCAGATGGAATTCGAACCAGACAATCCCGTCGAGAAAGCCGGCGACCTCCTGGGAATGGTGAAGCGACGGGCCAAAGGCGACCTCGGGAGGTTCAAGGAGTTCATCGAGGGCCGGGGCGAGGCCACGGGGGCGTGGCGCGGGGAGGTCGAGCAAGATCCAACCTCGTAGCGACTCGCTGCTTGGGATCGCCCCTTCGCACCTCCATCCCCTAAGCTCAATCCCATGTCCCTGAAGGAGCGCAGTCGCATAGTTGCCTCTCGGGGGCCCCGCGAGGGCCCGTCGACCGCGACCATCGCGCGAGTCATCTTCACGGCGCTGGGCATAGTGGCGCTCCTTTACGCCATCTATCTCGTGCGGTCGGTGGTCTTTCTCGTGATCGTTTCGGCGTTCCTCGCCGTCGGACTCGATCCGGCCGTACGGCGGCTCGAAGACCTGGGGCTTCGGAGAGGCCTTGCCGTCACCGTTCTCTTCGTTACGGGCATGATCCTGCTGGCGGGATTCGTTGTCGCGGTGGTGCCACCGCTTGTTTCCCAGGTCACAACCTTCGTCACCGACTTACCCGATTACGTGCAGGAG
>JACDDL010000049.1 GCA_013817045.1 Actinomycetota bacterium
AAGCTCATCGAGGCCGCGGAAGGGAGGTGGCGCAAGATCAACGGGCACGAGCTTGTCGCTCTCGTCCGTGCGGGTGCGAAGTTCGTGAACGGCAAGCTGGTGGAAGCTCAGGACGACGAGAAGGACGCCGCGTGATCAAAGTTCCGTTCCACAACTCTTGACTATTTCTCCGTTACTTCCGCGCAGGAGCATTAGCACTCAGTGGATGATGGAGTGAACAGTCCACATTTCTTACCCAGTCGACGGCCGGTTTGTGATGATGACCCCCTCCCACTCCGCGAGCACGAGAGAGCCGGTCACGGTCTCGCCGTCACGGGCGCGATCTGTCCCGATCGCAATATTCCCGTCCATGTCAGGGATGTCCTGGTTCAGGTCGGACAGATTCACCGCGACGGTGACGTCGTCGCCGCGTCGCCAGGCCCACACGCCCTCGGGGCAATTGAGAGGCTTATAGCTGCCGCGGGGCAGCTCGGATAACCTGCGGCGGAGGGCGATGAGGTCGCGCGTGAAGTTCAGCATGGAATCTGGATCGTTGCGCTGGCCGGCGACGTTGCAGGCGCCGTAGTCCCCGAACGGGAGCCAGGGCTCTGTGTCCGGGCCGGTGAATCCGGCTCCGGGCTCCGGGCTCCAGTGCATCGGGGTGCGCCCCGGATCGCGGCCCAGCCCGTCTTCGGTTCGGATCTTGACGGGGTCGAGCACCTGCTCCGGGCTCATGTGAGTGTCCGGCATCCCGATCTCGTCGCCGTTGTAGAGAAACGGCGTGCCCCTCAGCGTCAACAGGATCATCATGGCGCACCGGACCCGGGCCGGGTCGTCGTTGCACCAACGCGTCGGGAAACGGCGGGTGTCATGGTTCGTCCCGGTCCAGACAGGCCACGCCTCCACCGGCAGAAGCTGCTCGGTGGTAGCGACGACCTCGCTCATCTCGCGCGCGTCCAAAGGCGCGAAGATGAACGGGAAGTTGAATGCGAGATTGAGCTCATCGGTGCCGCTCCCGTAGAAAGCAGCCCACCGCTCGAGGTCGAGAACCAGCGTTTCGCCAACGAGCACCCTCTGCGGACTGTATTCGTCCGACACAGCGCGCCAGCGCTTGAGGACATCGTGAACCTCGGGGCGGTTCAGATTGTAGTTTTGCTGCTGGCCGATCAACTTGACGCGCGGGTGGTCCTCCGGAGTAGCCGGGAGGTTGTCGCGCAACTCGCGGTCTTTGACGATGCCGTGAGCGACATCGATGCGAAAGCCTGCGACACCACGTTCGTACCAGAATCTCAAGACGGCGTCGAAGGCGTCCCGGACGTCATCGTTCCACCAGTCGAGGTCCGGCTGCTGGGGGAGGAAGTTGTGGAGATGGTACTGGCCGGTACCCTCGTCGAATGTCCATGCGGGCCCGGTGAACACGCTCAGCCAGTTGTTCGGTGGGGAGCCGTCGGGCTTCGGATCGCGCCAGATGTACCAGTCGCGATGGTCAGACGACCGGGAGCGCTTGGAATCGATGAACCACTCGTGCAGGTCGCTGGTGTGATTTGGCACGAGGTCGAGGAGGACTCTGATATTGCGATCGGCGGCTTCTCGCACCAACCGGTCGAGGTCGTCCATGGTTCCGAGCTCGGGGTGGACCCCGCAGAAATCCAAGACGTCGTAGCCCCAGTCGAGATTGGGTGACGGCATTGTCGGGCTGAGCCATAGGCCGTCTATGCCGAGCCACTGCAGGTAGTCGAGCTTCGATGTGATACCGGGGAGATCTCCGATCCCATCGCCGTTGCTGTCTGCAAACGAGCGCGGGTAGATCTGATACAGGACGCCATCGCGCCACCACGACCCGCCGTCCAACCCTAAGCACCTCCAGAGATCGCTCGCCGCTCGGAACCGACGATCTTAAGCGACGGTCACCCGATGCGCCGCCGCCCCCGAAATTCCTTGACGGAGTGGGCTGGGATCTTCTGCACGAGTAGGGTGAGCTAACCACCACCCCCTGAGGGTGCCCACTTAGCGGGCAACGGGGGAAGACTGAAGGTCTAAGAGCCTGCGAGGCTGGTCGTCTCGAGTGACTTGAGCGCCCTATCGGGGGCTGGATGCTTCACCAGCTCGGGCTCCGGCATAGCCGGGTTATCCTGCGCGCATGCCGAAGATTGCTTTCATAGGCGCGGGGAGCATCGAGTTCACCAAGAACCTGCTCGGGGACATCCTTTCGTTCCCCGAACTAGCCGACGCGACGATCTCGCTTCACGACATCGATCCCGGCCGACTAGAAACCTCGGAGTCGGTGGCGCGCCGGACCAATCAAGCTCTTAGCGCTTCCGCCTCGATCGAGGCGCACCTCGACCGCAGGCGTGGCCTCGACGGAGCCGACTACGTAATAAACATGATCCAGGTCGGAGGCCACGCAGCCACGCTGATCGACTTCGAGATCCCAAAGCGATATGGGCTGCGGCAGACGATCGCGGACACGCTAGGCATTGGCGGCATCTTCAGAGGCCTCCGGACGATCCCTGTGATGCTCGACATCGCCTCCGACATGGCGCAGGTCTGTCCCGGCGCATGGCTACTGAATTACACCAACCCGATGGCGATCCTGTGCTGGGCCGTCTACGAGGGCAGCCCCATCCAGAACGTCGTCGGCCTGTGCCACTCCGTGCAACACACCACCCGCCAGCTTGCTGCCTATGTCGGTGTGCCGTACGAGGAGGTGAGCTTCCTCGCAGCCGGGGTGAACCATCAGGCCTTCATACTAGAATTCGTGCGAGCCGGGCACGATCTCTACCCCCTGCTCGACGAGGCGATAGAAAGGGACCCCGAGCTGGCGCGCAAGGTTAGGGTTGAGATCTACCGCCGTTTCGGCTTTTTCCCTACCGAGTCGAGTGAGCATGCCGCCGAGTACGTGCCGTGGTTCATGCGTCACGATGAGGCGGTCGAACGCTTTCGTGTCCCCATCGACGAATACGTGCATCGTAGTGAGGGGAATCTTGCGGAGTACGATCGAGTGAGGGGGGCTCTCAATCGCGGTGAGAGGTTCGAGATCGAACGGAGCCTCGAATACGCGTCTCTAATCATCCGTTCCATGGAGACCGGCATGGAGCAGGTGATCTACGGCAACGTCCGCAACGCCGGAGAGATAGAAAACCTTCCCACGAATTGCTGCATCGAGATTCCGTGCTTGGTGGATGGCGCCGGTCTCCACAAGATCCACATCGGAATGCTGCCGACGCAGCTGGCGGCGCTCAATCGCACCTTCATCAACGTGGTCGAGCTCACCGTTCGGGCGGCGCTCGAGGAGAGCGCCGAACATGTCAAGCGCGCCGCGTTCCTTGACCCCAACGCTGCCGCGTCGTTGACCCTCGACGACATCGATCTGCTGTGCGACGAGCTCATCGTGGCTCACGAGCAGTTCCTGCCAAGGGAGATGGTTGCGAAAGCTCAGCTCAGCAGCTTGCGCAGGTGACACCGGGGGAGCGCCGGCACCGACGTTTCTTATATCACCAGCCGCTTCTTCTCCTGGTAATGGGAAGTAGTCTGACTGCGATGACGCCTAAGGTAGCCAATGGCCAAAGGTGATCCAAAAGGCAGCGCGTTGAAGATAGGCGTCCTCGGAGCGGGCGACAGGGGCAGGCAATACGCCGGGTACTGTCGTAGTCATCCCGCCGAGGCTCGAGTTGTAGCCGTAGCGGATCCATCCGAGGAGCGCCTCAAAAACTTTTCCAAGGCTCACGACCTACCACCAGAGGCGGGGTTTGCGTCGTGGGAGCAGCTTCTCGATCGACCCCGCGGCATCGATGCCGTCGTGATCGCGACGCCGGACCGGCTGCACGTCGCGCCCGCGTTGAGGGCGCTCGAGCTCGGCTACGAGATCCTCCTCGAGAAACCGATCGCCCCCACAAAACGGGAGGTTCTCCGGCTCGCCGGGGCGACCGCACGAATATCGGGGAACATCACGGTCGCCCACGTGCTTCGCTACACACCCTTCTTCGCACGCATCAAAGAGCTACTCGATGATGGCCGGATAGGCGATCTCGTTTCGATCCAATGGGCAGAGAACATCGGCTTTTGGCACTTCGCTCATAGCTACGTCAGGGGTAACTGGGCGAACTCTGCCCGCTCGAGCCCAATGATCCTGGCGAAGTCCTGCCACGACATGGACATGCTTCGATGGTTGGTGGGCTCTCCGTGGAATCAAATCAGCTCGTTTGGGAATCTCACGCTGTTCAGGCACGAGCGGGCCCCGGAGGGCGCGCCGGAGAGGTGCATCGAAGGATGCCCCGTCTATGAGACGTGCCCCTTCAATGCGGTCACCTTCTACGCGGATGGACTAGCCGGCTACGACGGCTGGCCGGTGACCATAGTGAGCGAGGACACCGGCCGTGAGTCCCTGCTCGAGGCCCTCCGGCACGGTCCTTACGGGCGATGTGTCTACCGCTGCGACAATGATGTCGTCGATCACCAGGTGGTGAACATGGCGTTCCTCAATGGGGTGACTGCCACCTTGAGTGTGTGTGCCGCGACCTCCGAGAACACGAGGACGCTCAAGCTCATGGGCAGCAGGGGCGAGATTCGTGGTCACCTCGAGAGCGGTGAGATAGAGCTGCGGACTTTCGAGGCGGTGCCCCGTTCCCCCCGGCGTGTGGTCGCCGGCGGCGATGATGTGCTTCCGATGTGGTTCTCGAGCGAGAGGATGCACGTCTCGGTCGAAGTTGGCCACGCCGGTGGCGACGAGGGCCTCATGCGCGCCTTCGTCGAAAGAGCGCGCCGCGCCAGCGCCGGTGAGGCGCTGGAAGAAGCCGCAACCTCTCTCGTCGAGTCTCTGGACAGCCACTTCATGGCCTTCGCAGCCGAGGAATCCCGGCTCGGGGGCCGAGTGGTTGCGGCCGACCCGGGCACGGCGCCCGATTTGTTGTGTAAGGGAGCCGAGCCCGGCCGGCTGGAGTGACGGGAGGCAGGCCTCATCGTCGATCCGTCGAGCTGCCCTGACGGCGCCTGGCTGGGCCGGCCTCCAAAGGCAGAGCGTTGGATACCTCTACTTCACCGCCCCCGCCGTCAGGCCGGAGACGATGCGGCGCTGGAACGCCAGAACGAGGATTGTCAGGGGGATCGTCACGACCATCGACGCCGCGGCCTGGGCCCCGTAGTCGGTTCTGTATTGGGATGCGAACTGCGGAATGATCACGGTGACAGGCTGCGTGGTGGAATCGAAGGCGAATGTATTTGCGAACAGGAACTCGGTAGCCGCGAAGATGAAACAAAGCAGGCCTGTGGTGACCACTCCGGGGATCGAGAGCGGAAGGGTGACCCGGAAAAATGTCTGCATCGGCCCCGCTCCGTCGACCTTGGCCGCTTCCTCGATGTCCAGGGGAAGCTCACGGAAATAGGCGACGAGCAGGTAGACGGTGAGCGGCAGCGCGAAGAGGACGTCTGGGATGATCATGGATTGATACGTGTTGACCATCCCCCAGTTGCTGAACTGCAGGAACAAAGGAGCGATGATCGCGACCGCCGGGAAGAACGCCACCGCCAGGATCATGCTCAACACGGGACCGCGCAAACCGAACTCGAGTCGCGCCAGCGCATAGGCGGCGATGGAGCCGACGGAAAGGCAGATCACTGTGGTGGCCCCCGCGATGACCATGCTGTTGACCAGGCCGGCGCGAAAGCGGTTGTCGCCGAAGATGGTCTGAAAGGAGGTCAGGTCGAAGCTCTGCGGCAGGATCGTTGGGGGGTAGGCGTCGAGCTCCGCCTGGCTCACGAGCGCCATCTTCGCCATCCACAAGAGCGGCGATATCGTCATCAGCACGAACAGGATAATGAGCACGTAAAAGACGATCTTTCCCCACCTGGTCTCGAACTCGCCGCCCATGCCTCCCTACCTCCTATTCCACCGCTCGTGTTCCGAGGACCTTGATAAACACGAACGCAATGGCGATCGAGCTCAGAAAGACGAACACCGCGGCCGCGTTGCCCAGGGAGAAGTCCAGCTGGCTGATCTTCACCCCGTTGTAAACGTAGACGGACAGGGAGTTGAGCTGACGGTTGCCCATCACCCACAAGAGGTCGTAGACGCGCCATGCATCCAGGGTTCTGAACAGAAGCGCGACCAGCATGGCCGGCCTGACCAGTGGGAGCGTGACCCTCCAAAACTGCTGCCACGAGGTCGCGCCGTCGACTTTTGTGGCCTCGTACACGTCCTGTGGTATGACCTGCAGCCCTGCGAGCAGCAGCAGCGCCATGAACGGAGTCGTCTTCCACGCGTCGACCAGGACGGCCGCCCCAATTAGAGCGGCGTCGTTGCCCAGGATGGGGTGGGTGTAGATGCCCGACGACTTGATCAGATAGGCCACGATGCCTCCGCCGACCTGATCCTGGAACATGAGCCGCCACATGACCGCGGCGATCGCCGGGGGGAAGGCCCACGGGGCGAGGGCGGTGGCGCGCGCTATGCCTCTGCCCTTGAAGGCGCGGCTGAGCGCCAGCGCTATGGCCATACCGGCTACCAGCTCGAGGCTGACGCTGAGGACGGTGAACACGGTCGTGTTCCTCAGCGCGCTGTGGAAATCCGGGTCCTGGAACATCTCGACGTAGTTCTGAAGACCCACGAAGGAGCTCGACTGGTTGATGATGATCTCCTGGAAGCTCAACCAGATGGCGTAGAGGAGCGGGAACAGGGCGATGGCGAGGATGATCGCCAGCGCGGGGGTGACCAGGATGTACGCGAGCCGCCGCTCCTTGTCGGTGAACTCGTTCGTCAGCGTCCGCAACGGGCCCAACACGAGGCCGCCCGAAGGGCGCGCCCCCGTGCCGGGGCCGGTCGCCCTCTCAGCCATGCGAGACCCCCACGTCAGCCGTACGGAAGCCTACGCCGTGCCTTTGTCGATAATGCTCTGCATGGCCTCCTGGAGCGTGGCAACCGCGTCCTCGGGGCTCGTCTCGCCCTTCAGGGAGTTGTTGAACTCCTCAGCCATCTCGAGTGTCATGTCCCCGTAGAACTCGGACACCGGTCGCGGCCTGATTTGATCGGTGATCTGCGCGGCAACCGGGTACACGGGGACCTTGGAGGTCACCTCCTTGTCCTCGTAAGTCTCCTTCAGAGGGGACAAATAGGAGCCCTCGATCGCTCTGAACTTGACCATCTCCGGACTCGACAAGAAACTAATGAGCTCCCAGGCCTCGTCCTTCTTGTCGCTCGCGGAATTGATGAACAGGTTCCATCCGCCGAGCGCGCTGAAGCCCTGACTTCCCCCCTCCCCGGCCGGAAGCGGGGCAACTCCCATCTGGTTCATCTTGATCTTCACATCCCCGGCGAGAACGATGCCGAAGACGTAGGGCCAGTTGCGCATGAACACGGTGTCGCCGTTGGTGAAGGCGGCGTCTGATTCCGCCTCCGTGAAGGTGACGATCGCTTCCGGCGAGATCCCTTCCTCCACCGTCGCCCGCTGGGTCGCGAGCCCCGCCGCCGCCTCGGGGCTGTCGATGATGACCTTGGTGGGGTCGCTCAGATCAAGGACCTCCCCTCCGTGAGCCCAGATGTACTCGAGCCCGTTAACCACCCCGCCCTCGTAATTGGACCCCTGATAGACGTGGCCGTTCCTCAACCCCTCGTCGGCCTGGATCTTCTTGGCCATGCTGAAGAGCTCGTCGTAGGTCTTCGGCGGCTGCGAGAAGCCGCTTTTCTCCAGCAGGTCGGCGCGGTAGTAGAGCATCCCCGCATCCGTGAACCAGGGAACTCCATACACCGCTCCTTGGTAGCTGTTGGCCCCCAGCGGTCCCTCGAGAAAGCCCGCTTGCATCTCCTCTGTGAACTTGTCCGACAGATCGTCGATCCAGCCGTTGGCGCCAAATTGGGCGGGCCAGATGACATCGCCGGAGATTACGTCGATGTCGCCGCCGCCCGCCTGGAACTGCGTCCGCAACTGATCGAAGTAATCCTCGCCCATCGGACGGAAGATGGCCTCTATCTCGCCCTTGTGTTGCTTGTTGAACTCCCCCAACATCTTGGGCATCAGCCCGGCAAGAACTTCGTCGGGGCCGTGGGAGATGATGAGCTTGCCCGATCCCGACCCCTCCGACTCTCCGCTGAACCCTCCGCACGCGGGCAGAAGGGCGGCGCCGGCGACCCCGGCCCCGGTCAACCTGAGAAAGTCTCGACGGTCCATGGCGTTTCCGGTCCTGCTCGCGTTCTTCGTCATGTCTTCCTCCAATAATGTTGGGCGCCCTGGGGCGACAAGCCAGCGAAGCGACATCCTGAAATGGGTGAGGGGGAGCTTTCGAGGAACGCCGGGCAGGGTCGGAAGGCAAGCATCCCGGAGATTAGGCCGACCCGGTGTAACACCACTCCCCCCTGTCCGAGAACGCGACTCCTCTCGATATGTTCATGCCATCACCAGATGTAACCTACTACTACGATAGCGGTAAAGGGGCCTCGACTTCAAGCGTGTAGCCGCCGCCCTGTTCCGGGATTGGCGTCTTGTGGAGCCGTTGGGCCACCGTGGATACGGCTCGAGAGTGACGCTCGATGCTTTCGGTGCAAGGGTGGCCGAGCCAACCCAACGATTGAGACCCTCGAAACTGATGGGAGGGAGCTGGTCCAGTGCAGGTGACATTTCCAGACGGGTTCTTGTGGGGCTCCGCCACTGCCTCATACCAGGTCGAAGGGGCGGCAACCGAAGACGGGCGCGGGACGTCCATTTGGGACACCTTCAGCCATACACCGGGCAAGACGTGGCATGGGGACACCGGTGACATCGCCGACGACCAGTACCATCGGCTCGACGCCGACCTGGACCTCCTGGCCGAATTGGGCCTCCGGGCATACCGGTTCTCGGTTGCCTGGCCGAGGGTCCAACCCGAGGGCAGCGGCGCCGCGAACCAGGCGGCCCTCGATTACTACCGCCGCCTGGTGGACGGTCTCAACCGGCGATCGATCACTCCCTGCCTGACCCTGTATCACTGGGATCTGCCCCAGCCTCTGCAGGATGCGGGAGGATGGCCGGACCGCGACGTCGTCGGACGCTTCACCGACTATTCCACGATCGTCTTCGAGGCGCTGGGGGACCAGGTGCCCATGTGGCTCACCCTCAACGAGCCCTGGGTCGCAGCGTGGATGGGCTACGGCAACGGCAAGCATGCCCCGGGCATCGCCGACGAGGCCAAAGCCCTGGCCGCCACTCATCATCTTCTGCTCGCCCATGGACGCGCCGTCGAAGCCATGCGCTCGATCGATTCGGGCGATGCCAAGCTGGGGATCACCCTCAACCTGACGCCGGCTCGCGCCGCGGGTGACGATCCGGCCGATGAGAGGGCGGCCGCCCGGGTCGACGGCAACGCCAACCGTCTGTTCCTGGACCCGATCTTTCGCGGCAGCTACCCGCAGGACATGATCGAGCACTACGGGCCGGTGAGCGACTTCTCGTTCGTCCATGACGGTGACCTCGAGACGATCTCGACCGAGATCGATTGGCTCGGAGTGAACTACTACTTCGGCAACCGGGTTGAGAGGGACCCGAACGACGTTGAAAGGGGTTTTGTCGTACTTCCCCCTGAGGGCGACACCACCGCCATGGGATGGCCCATCGAACCCGCAACGATGACTTCGTTGTTGAAGCGCCTCGACTCCGAGTACACGAAGCTGCCGATCTACATCACCGAGAACGGCGCCGCCTTCCACGATTACGTCGACCCCGAGGGCGGTGTGGACGATCATGAGCGAGTGGAGTTCCTGGATGGGCATTTTCGGGCGGCTCATGCGGCCATCGAGGATGGCGTCAACCTGCGGGGTTACTTCGTGTGGTCTTTCCTGGACAACTTCGAATGGTCGTTTGGGTACTCGAAGCGCTTCGGCCTTGTGTTCGTCGATTACGGCACTCAGACCCGCATACCCAAGCAGAGCGCTCGCTGGTACGCCGAAGTGATCAAGCGCAACGCGCTAGGGGAGGCGTAGGGCTTGAGTTTGACGACCGAGCAACGTTTGCACCGACTGCAGGTGCGCACGGACGAGCTGGCTTTTTGGCGGGATCGCGCCTATGTGAGCCTGGATGGGTGGAGCTTCAACGGCGAGGCGCTGGCACTCGGCGCGCCGTGGCCCAAGCTCGAAGGCGTGTCGTACTTCGAGCATCCGGAGGTGCAGGTGCCCGAGGAATGGCCCGTGGACGAAGCCCGTCTGGATCTCGACCTCGGCGGCGAGGGCCTGATCGTCATCGCCTACGAGGGCGGTGGAAAGGAGTCCTTTGGTCTCGATCCATATCACGGACGATATCCGCTCGAAGGAGCCGTCTTTTCGGTGTCGTGCGAGGCGGTGGCGCGCCTGCCCCTCGGGGTTCCCAACCGCAGCGCGCGGTTGGCGCGCGCCGCGATCACATGGCCCGATGCCGCGCTCGAACGCCTCGAACGGGCCCTCTTGCTCCTCCGGGAGGCGGCGCGCGTGTTGGGTCCCGGCGAGATCGTCCCGTCGCTGCTCGATTGCGCGGAACGGGCCTTTGCCTCCATCGAGTGGCCCACGGACACCCCCGAATACCTCGCCCGAAGCGCTCAGAGTCGGGAGATGCTCGAGATCTGGGAGCCTCCACCGGACCTGGAAGCTCACCCCGCCGGGCTTGCGGACGACCAGAGAACCGCTCTGACCCGCGCTGCGGACCGTCTTGACGCCGATCTCGAGGCGCTGCGGTTGCGCTACCCGGAGGTCGGCGAGGTTGCCCTGACGGGTCATGCCCACCTCGACCTCGCATGGTTGTGGCCGCTCGATGAGACGCGGCGAAAGGCGCGCCGGACCTATCACACGGCGGTCGCACTGATGGACCGCTACCCAGAGTTCGTCTTCAACCAGTCGACGGCGCAGGCCTACGAATACGTGCGGGAAGACGACCCTGAGCTGTTCGAGCGCATTCGGGCCAAGACAGCCGCCGGCCAGTGGGAGCCCATCGGCGGGATGTGGGTCGAACCCGACCTCAACCTGCCGGCCGGGGAATCTCTGGTCCGTCAGCTGCTCTACGGTCAGCGCTTCTTCGAGCGCCACTTCGGGCACCGGCACACGGTTGCGTGGCTGCCGGACTGCTTCGGGTTCACCGGAGCGCTCCCCCAACTTCTCGCCCAGTCGGGTATCGACGACTTCTTCACGCACAAGATGAACTGGGCCGAGACCAACAAGTTCCCACACGATCTCTTCTGGTGGGAGGGGATCGACGGGAGCCGTGTGCTCGGACATCAATTCTGGAATCCGTTGAGCGGATACAACGGTGATCCCGGGCCGTCGGTTACCGTGCCGACGTGGCGCAACTACCGGGGAAAGACTCACTATCCCGAGACGCTGCTCGCCATCGGATATGGGGACGGCGGAGGCGGCACGACGGAGGAGATGCTCGAGAAGGTGCGCGCTCTCGGTGTTTTCCCCGCGCTCCCCAAGCTCCGGTTCACGAAGGTGTCGGAGTTCTACAGCTCGGCGCGTCGGGCCATAGCGGACAAGGATGTCCCTATCTGGGTCGGCGAGCTCTATCTCGAGTCTCACCGCGGCACCTACACGACCCAGGGGCGCACCAAATACCTTCACCGGCGCGCCGAACGCGATCTGGTCACCGCCGAGGTCACTGCCGGCCTGAATCTGTTGCTCGGGGGTGACGCCCCCGAGTCCCTCGAGGATCTCTGGCGGGTGGTGCTTCGCAACGAATTCCACGACATCCTTCCCGGCTCGAGCATCCGAGAGGTCTACGTCGACGCCGAACAGGAGTTGTCCGGGGTGGTCGAGGCCGCAGGGGCGTTGATCGAAGCGTCTCTGGAGGCACTCGGCGACCGGATTATCGAACCGGGGAAGCGGCCGGCCGTGCTCGCGGTGAATCCCGACCTGTCGGCCCGCCCCCTGAGAGTCGAAGGTGCGTACGAGCTTCCCGGCGGCCAAGCCGTAGAGGGTGGACACGTCCTCGCGACACCGACCTCGGTGCCGGCGCTCGGAGCGGCCGTGGTGGTCGAACCGGGCGTCTCGGGTGCTCTCGAGGTGGCGCCGGGACACATCGAAAACAATCTCCTGCGGGTGGAGCTCGCGTCGGACGGGGCCCTCAAGAGCGTCTTCGACAAGCTCTGTGGCCGGGAGGTGCTGGCGGATCGCGGGAATCAGCTGTGGGCCTACGTGGACAAGCCGCGCGCCTTCGACGCCTGGGAGATCGACGCCGACTACGTCCAACAGGGGATCGAGATGTCCGACCTCGAGTCAGCCGACGTGATCGAATCCGGTCCCCACCGAGCGTCGGTTCGCATCCGGCGACGCTTCAGGAACAGCACCGTCACCCAGGAGCTCCGTTTGTGGTCCAACTCGGCGCGCCTCGAGATCAAGACCACCCTCGACTGGCACGACCGCCACTGGTTGTTGAAAGCGCGCTTCCCATTGGCGGTTCGCTCCGAGCGCGCCACCTTCGAGACCGCCTTCGGCGTTGTCGAGCGGCCGACGCACCGCAACACCTCGTGGGACGCAGCCAAGTTCGAGGTGCCTGCGCATCGTTTCGTGGATCTGTCGGAGCCCGGCTACGGCGTGGCGCTGCTGAACGACGGTAAGTACGGGCACCACGCGCTCCACAACGAAATCGGCATCACATTGCTGCGGAGCCCCACCTATCCGGATCCGTTGGCCGATGAAGGAACGCAGACGTTCACTTACGCGCTGTATCCGCACGCAGGCGGATGGTTCGAAGGGGGAGTGCTCATGGAGGCGGAAGATCTCAACCGGCCGCTGCCGGCGCGCCCCGTCTTTGCGGGGCCCGAATCGTCCTTGCAGGTGTTGGGTGTAGAGGGACTGTCCCTTGGACTGGGTGCTCTCAAGGTATGCGAGGACTCGGATGATCTGGTGCTGCGAGTCTATGAACCGCAGGGCGCCCGTGGGCGCGCCGAGATCACGGCTCCCGAAGGTTGGGCCCTGGACTCGGAGCTGAACCTGCTGGAGGATCCGATCGGCGGCCCGGATCCTGCGATGGCCCCGTTCCAGGTACGGAGCTGGCGTCTGACCAGACGCCCGAGCGAGCCGAGTGGGTGACTGATGGGAATAGCCCACATCCTTCCCCACTCGGCCGTCTGGGAGCTATTTGACGGCGCCTGCCGTTAGTCCGGAGACGATGCGGCGCTGGAAGATCAGCACGAGCGCCACGAGCGGGAGCGTCACGACGATCGACGCAGCCGCCTGCGCACCGTAGTCGGTCGTGTAGGTGGTGGCAAACTGCGGAATGACCACCGTTGCCGGCTGCGTTGTTATGTCGAGCGCGAACGTGTTGGCGAACAGAAACTCGTTCCAGGCGAAGATGAAGGTCAGAATCGCGGTGGTGACCACCCCCGGCGCCGAGAGCGGAATGGTTATCCTGAAGAACGCCTGCCAGATGTTCGCGCCGTCTACTTTCGCCGCCTCCTCGAGGCCGGCGGGCAACTCACGGAAATAAGCCAGCAGCAGGAACACGGTCAGCGGCAGGGCGAACAGGATGTCCGGGATGATCATCGCCCAGTAGGTCCCGATGATGCCGAAGGCCTGGAACTGCAGGAACAGCGGGGCAATGATGGCAACCGCCGGGAAGAAGCTGATCGCCAGGATGAAGGCCTGGATCGGCGTCCGGAAGACGAAGTTGATGCGCGCCAGCGCGTAGGCGCACACCGAGCCGACCGTCAGGCAGATTACGGTCGTTATCCCGGCCACGACGATGCTGTTGACGATGGCCGCCTTGAAGTCCGGGTCCGCAAAGATCGTCTCGTAAGCGGTGAAGAAGTAGGGCGCCGGGGCTATGTCGAGGTTTGTCGGCAGAAGCGACGGAGGCGTCTTGAAGAGCTCCTCCGGGGTGACGAGGCTCATCTTGAAAACCCAATAGAGGGGAAACAAGGTCATGAGCACGAACAGCACCATGGCTGCGTAGAACGCAACTCTCATCCACGGGTTCTCGAAGCTTTTTCCCATCTCAGCCACCCCCAGACGACTCGGTGCCCAAACCCTTGAGGAAGATGAAGGCCAGGACCAGCGACGTCAAGAAGATGAACACCGCTGCGGCGTCGCCTACCGAGAAGTCAACCTGGCTGATGCGCACTCCCTTGAACACGTAGGTGGACAACGACTCGAGCGTCCGGTCGCTCATTGCCCAGAAGAGATCGTAGACCCTCCACGCGTCCAACGTCCTGAACAGCAGGGCGACTGCAATGGCGGGCTTGAGCAGCGGAAGGGTGATGCGGGTGAACTGCTGCCACGCGTTGGCCCCATCGACGCGAGCGGCTTCATACGTATCTGCCGGTATCACCTGCAGACCGGCAAGAAGCAGCAAGGCGACGAAAGGGGTCGTCTTCCATACGTCGACTATTACTGCGGCGAAGAGAGTTGCCTGCTCGCTTGCAAGGATCGGCCCCGCAATCAGGTTCAGCTTTACTGCGATGTAGGCCATGATGCCGCCCTGTTGCTGGTACATCAGGCGCCACATGACCGCAGAAACGACGGTAGGAAACGCCCATGGAACCAGGGCGACGGCGCGGACGCTTCCCTGTCCGGCGAATCCGCGGTTGAGCGCCAGGGCAATTCCGATGCCGAATACGAACTCCAATGCGACGCTGAGGACCGTGAAGATCCCGGTGTTGAGCACGGCGCCGCGAAAAGTTGGGTCCGAGAACATATCGATGTAGTTCTGGAGTCCCACGAAGGAGGGCGCGGTCTCGGGAAGGATCTTCAGGAAGCTGAGGTAGATCGCGTAGGCGACGGGCCACAAGCCGATGAGGAGGACCAGCAACAAGACCGGCGCCACCATGTAGTAAGCCGTGCGGCGTTCGGGATTGGCGAAGTCACCTTTGAGGCGGGAAAAGACCCCTTCCCTCTTGGGCTTAGTCGACTTTCGAGCCCTTGCTCCGGTTGCGACTGCCATACGCTAGACCGTCCCTTCTGGGTTTTGTGGGGCACCGAATATGGAGGCTGGCGTGCGCACGGCTAGCCTGTCTTTGTTTGTGCTATCCGGCTGAGCTGGTCCTGGAGAGTCACGATCGCATCCTCTGTGGCAGTCTCTCCCTTTAGGTTCTCGTTGAACTCCTCGGCCATCTTCAGTGACATGTCGGAGTAGAACCGGTGGACGGGGCGAGGTTTTGTGCTCGCGATCGCTTCACCGGCTACCTCGAGAAGCGGCTGTTTCTTGATCAGCTCCTTATCTTCGTAGTACTGCTTCTCCGGAGGCAGCGTCGACTCCTCGATGGCAAAGAACTCGCGGACTTCGGGACTCGTCATGTACTGGATGAACTCCCACGCCTGTTCCTTTTTGGTGGAGAAGTTATTGATCAGGAAGCTCCATCCTCCGAGG
>JACDDL010000221.1 GCA_013817045.1 Actinomycetota bacterium
TCTCGCATGCGAGCCCGCACAGGACTACAAGAGAGCACTCGATGGCGACAACGGACCGAACACCGGGGGCATGGGCTCCTACAGCCCGGTGCCGGCATGCCCTCCCGGTGCGGTCGAGGAGATCTCGGAGGAGGTCCTCAACCCCATCGTCGACTTCTTGTCGAACTACGGGTCCCCGTTCGTCGGGGCGTTGTATGCCGGTCTGGTACTGACCGACTCGGGGCCCCGGGTGATGGAGTTCAACGCTCGGTGGGGCGATCCCGAGACGCAGGCGCTCCTGCCGAGGTTGCAATCTGATTTCGGGGAGATCTGTGCCGCCTGTGCGGTTGGGGAGCTTGCCGGAGCGGAGCTCCGGTGGCGGAAGGAGGCCTGTGTTTCGGTGGTGCTTGCGTCGGCCGGTTACCCGGGTCGCTACGTTGGCGGCATGCCCATACACGGCCTCGAAGACGCCGCCGGGATTGCGGGCGTAGAGGTCTTTCAGGCGGGAACCGCGCTGCGTGACGGGCAGTTGATCTCTGCCGGTGGGCGAGTCCTCTCGGTGAGCGCCCTTGGAGACGGTTTCGAACAAGCCCGGGAGCGTGCTTACGATGGTGCCTCCAGGATTCACTGGCATGGCCGCCAGATGCGCTCGGACATCGGCGCGCGGGCCGTCGAATCCGAGTCACTGTCCCGTTCGATGAATGCGCATCCCGCGTCGGCCGGCAGGGGCGGAGCATCGGAATGAGCGCGGTTGTGGGCATCGTCATGGGCAGTGACTCCGACATGGAGGTGATGTCCAGGTCCGGAGCGGTGCTCGAACGTTTTTCGATTGCTTACGAGATCGAGGTGATGTCGGCGCACCGAAAGCCGGCACGCGTCTCCTCTTATGCGCGCTCGGCGCAGGACCGGGGGCTCAAGGTGATAATCGCGGGCGCAGGGCTCGCCGCCCACCTGCCCGGCGTAATTGCCGCACACACGATCGTTCCCGTTATCGGCGTGCCCCTGTTCTCGCAGGCCCTCGGTGGGGCCGACGCGCTGTACTCGTGTGTGCAGATGCCCCCCGGCGTCCCGGTTGCGACCGTCGCCATCGGAGGAGCGAAGAACGCCGGCGTGCTCGCGGCGCAGATAATCGCGATCGCTGACGAAGAGGTGCGCGCCGGCCTCCACGCGCTCAAGGAAGATCTCGCGGACGGCTTGAAACTGTGAATACCGGGCTTGGCAGGAGGCCGAGAGTAGGATGCGGTGGGGGAGGCGCGCCGAACACGAACGCCGAACACGACCTGGAGATCGCCTGTGAGCGAGCGACGTAAGGCCACCTCGACCTCCAGTTTCGGCACCGGCCGGCGCGAGAACCACGACTCCCGCAGTTTCTACGCGCGCTTCATGCCGCCGAGGCTCTCGGCCGATGATGCGATCAATCCTCCGGGAAAGGTGGATGAGCTTTTCTGTGGAGACGCGCGCCGTATGGACAAGATCAACCCCGGCTCTGTCGCTCTCGTGGTCACTTCACCTCCCTACTTTGCCGGCAAGGAGTACGAGGAAGCGCTCGGAGAGGGACACGTCCCCGCGACCTATTTGGCCTACCTCGACATGCTGTGTGATGTCTTTGCCGAGTGTGCGGTAAAGCTCGAGCCCGGTGGCCGGATGGCCGTCAACGTCGCTAACCTCGGACGAAAGCCGTTCCGTTCGCTCGCTGCCGACATCATCGGCATCTTGCAAGATCGCCTCGGCCTTCTCTTGCGCGGCGAAATCGTATGGCTGAAGGCACGCGGCGCTACAGGCTCCTGTGCTTGGGGCTCGTGGCAGAGTCCGACCAACCCGGTGCTGCGCGATCTCACCGAAAGAGTCATTGTTGCGAGCAAGGGGCGTTTCGACCGCGCCCTTACTCCTCGTCAGCGCGCCGCCGCCGGCCTGCCGTCCGAGGGCTCGATCTTCAAGGAGGACTTTCTCGAGGGGACCACGGACGTGTGGGAGATTCCCGCGGAGAGCGCAACGCGTGTGGGACACCCGGCGCCCTTTCCGGTCGAGTTGCCGCAGCGGCTCATCGAGCTCTACACCTACCGTGGTGATCTGGTACTCGATCCGTTCATGGGGTCGGGTTCGACGGCGATTGCTTCGGTGCGCACGGAGCGCCACTACGCCGGCTACGACACCAGCCAGGCTTATATATCCAAAGCCCGGACTCGCATTGAATCCGAGAAGAGACGACTTGCCGCTCTGCCGGTCCAGCCTCCGCGTCGCGTTGTGCTTCCTGCGGTGCGCAGCCGCGCGACCGAGGACCACGACTCTCAATCGAGCGTCGTGAGGGAAGGGGGCAAGGCCAAAGAGATCGCCCGAGCGGTGCTGACCGACTGTGGCTTTACCGGGCTCCGGGCGGACCGCCGCTATCCATGCGGTGTCGAGGTCAGCTTCGAGGCGCATGATCGACGAGGTGTCCTCTGGCTCTTCGACGTCTCGGGGGTGTACATGGGCACCCGCGCCGGGCTCTGCAGAAGCGACACGTTGTGGAAGGCGCTCGGCCGGGCCGCAGTGCTGAAGTCGTCGGGGGCGGGCGGCCTTCGCCTGGTGCTGTTGACCACCGACCTTCCGGCGCCCGGCTCCCCCGGCGCCGCGGCCCTCCGATCGGCGCGCGGCACGGTCTTTTGCGACGCCGTCGAGATCCTGTCGGCGCAGGGACAAAGCCGCCTTCGCGAGTACGCCTCGGGGGCGGCCCCCGCCAATTAGGAGGGGCGGCCCGTCCTTTGCACTCCCGGGCCCGGTAACCGGGCTCCGCGGTGCAACGAAACCCCGGTGGGCCCCGAACCGCGGCCGGGGCAGGCACGGCCTGGCTCTAGGATCACCCGGGTGATACCTCGATACAGCCGGGAGGAGATGACCGCCATCTTCTCGGAGCGCGCCAAGTTTTCCCGGTGGCTCGAGATCGAGGTTCTCGCCGTGGAGGCGCGCGTGCGGCTGGGGCAGGTATCCGTCGAGGACCTGGGAGCGATCAAAGCCGCCGCCGCCTTCGATCTCGACCGCATCGCTGAGATCGAAGCCGTTCGCCACCATGACGTGGTCGCTTTCGTGGAGAACGTCCGCGCCAACGTCGGCGAGCCGGGCAGGCATCTCCACTACGGATTGACGTCCTCCGACGTCGTCGACACCGGCACGGCGGTGGCGCTGAGGGATGCGGGTGATCTGCTCATCGAGGGCGTGGGGAGGCTCACCCAGCAGGTCCGCACGCTGGCCCTCGAACACAGAGGGACCGTGATGGCGGGCCGCACCCACGGCGTCCACGCGGAGCCGACCTCGTTCGGCGTCAAGCTCGGCGGGTGGGCCTTCGAGCTGAGGCGGGACCGGGAACGATTGAGGGCCGCCCGTGACGAGGTCGCCGTCGGGAAGCTCTCCGGCGCGGTAGGCACGTACTCGCAGCTGCCACAGGAGGTCGAGGCCTACGTGTGCGACCGCCTCGGCCTGCGTCACGAGGAGGTTGCGACCCAGGTGGTTGCCCGCGACCGGCACGCAGCGTGGTTGAGCGCCGTGGCCCTGACCGGCGCGTCGCTCGAGCGCTTTGCCCAGGAGATCCGTCACCTGCAGCGCACCGAGCTGCGGGAGGTGCAGGAGCCCTTCGCCCCGGGACAAAAGGGATCCTCGGCGATGCCCCACAAGCGCAACCCCATCGTGTCCGAGCGCATCTGCGGGCTTGCACGGCTGCTCCGCGGGTATGCGTCCACCGGTCTCGAGAACGTCGCCCTGTGGCACGAGCGGGATATCTCGCATTCCTCGGTCGAGAGAGTGAGCCTGCCCGACGCCTGCATCCTCCTCGACTACATGCTCGACCGGATGCGGTGGGTGATCGAGGGGCTCGAGGTCTATCCGGAACGGATGCGGGCGAACCTCGATGCCTCCTTCGGCTTGGTCCATTCCCAAACCGTTCTCGTCGCGCTTCTGGCCCAGGGCAACACCCAGCGGGAGCGGGCCTACGAGCTGGTCCAGAGGAACGCAGCGAGGGCATGGGACGAGGGCCGCCCGTTCCAGGACCTCCTCCAGGCGGACCCGGATGTCACGGCGCTCCTCGATCCCGCCGAAATCGCCGGTTGCTTCGAGGTCTCGCGTTATCTTCGGAACACGGACGCGATCTTCCACGCACTGGAGACCCTGTAGTGGCGCAAATTCGACATGTCGGCTCGGGCAAGGTGCGGGAGATCTTCGAGGTCGACGAGGACGAGATCCTGCTCGTGGCGACAGACCGAATTTCCGCCTACGACTCCGTTCTGCCCCAAGCGATCCCCGACAAGGGCAAGGTGTTGACCGGACTGTCCTACTACTGGCTCGATGTTCTCGACTCGTTCTGTCCCAACCACATGATCTCGGTGAAGATGACCGACCTTCCCGATGTCGAAGTGGACGACCTGGCCGGGCGCGCGATGCTGTGCATACGGGCCCGCCCCCTTCCGGTCGAGTTCACGGTGCGTGGCTATCTCGCGGGCTCGGGATTGAAGGACTACCGTGCAACGGGCGCGGTCTGCGGGCACCGACTGCCCGAAGGACTGCGCGAGGCCGACCGGCTTCCGCAAACCCTCCTCACGCCGGCCACGAAGGCGACCTCCGGTCACGACGAGAACATCACCGAGGACCAGGCGGCCTCGATAGCGGGCGAGGAGCACTACGAAGAAGCCCGCGAGCTCGCACTCAAGCTTTACGAGGTCGGTGCTTCCATAGCCCTCGAGCGCGGGATCATCATCGCCGATACGAAGTTCGAGTTCGGCTTGGCGGAGGACAAGGTCATCCTGATCGACGAAGTGCTCACACCCGACTCGAGCCGCTTTTGGCCGGCCGGCGAGCATGAGCCCGGC
>JACDDL010000222.1 GCA_013817045.1 Actinomycetota bacterium
GGTGCGGGATTTCTCGCTGGTTCCATCGCCCTCGTCGGATTCGGCTTCGATTCGATGATCGAGGCTTTCGCCGCATCGGTTGTCGTGTGGCAGCTCAAGGGGAGTTCCAGCGAGGAGCGAGAACACCGAGCTCTGCGCATGATCGCGGTGACCTTCTTCGTGCTTGCGGCCTACGTGACGCTGGAATCCGTACGAGATCTCCTTAGTCACGAGGAACCCTCGCAATCGACGGTAGGGATCGTCCTCGCGATCGTGTCGCTGATAGTCATGCCCACCCTAGGCTGGCTCAAGCGGAAGACCGGGGAAGCCATGAACAGCAGGGTTCTTATCGCGGATTCGGCCGAGACCTTTCTCTGCTCGTGGCTTTCGGGCATATTGCTGCTCGGACTGGTCCTCAACGCAACCGTGGGCTGGTGGTGGGCCGATCCCGTGGCCGCACTCGGCATTGCGTGGCTCGCCCTAAGAGAGGGGAGGGAGGCATGGTCGGGGGAGCACGATGACGAATAAGCCTTTCCTTGTGTGTGCTCTTTTCGCGATGGCCACAGACGTAACTACAAAGTTAATTGCTGTGAACATGCTGTCCGGTGACGGCATCGATCTCGGATTATCCGCCTCCACCTCGTGCGCAACGAGGGCGTCGCCTTCGGGCTCGGGAGGAACGCATCGGCTGGTCTGGTGTTAGCCGGCACAGCAACCGTGGTCGCAGGCCCCGTCATTGCCATCTGACGAGACAAACTCCCTGCGGGCGTCGGTTCTGGCCTCATCGTCGGTGGGGCGGTGTCAAATCTCGCCGATCGAATTACGGACGGCAGCGTCATCGTCATGCTGGATTTTGGATGGTGGCCGGCATTCAACTTCGCGGATGTCTTCATCATTTTGGGGGGGAGCGGCCCTGGTCCTCTTTGGCATAAAGCCGCCGAGCGCTCATCAGCAAGTCGCATCTCTCTGATGACTCCTACCTGAGTGCGACGAGCGTGGTACCAAGATGATCCTTGACCTTGGAGTCGACTCCAGGGTTTACGCTCCCTTTATGAGTCTCAAGGTGTCAGGTATCGCCGAGCGAGCGGGCGTCTCCTCGGACGCGGTTCGCTATTACGAGCGAGAAGGTCTCCTCCCGCCGGCTCCCCGCTCACCGTCGGGCTACCGGGAGTACGACGACAGCACTGCCGGACGCATCATGTTCATCAAGGGGGCCCAGGCGATGGGGCTGAGGCTCACCGAGATTCGGGAGCTCTTGGAGATCCAGGACCGAGGCGCCTGTCCTTGCGGTCACACCAAGGTCCTCGTCGAGCGTCGCCTGGACGAGATCGACGCGGAGTTGAAGCGGCTGCACGCGCTTAGAGAAGAGCTCGCCGCGATGGCTGAGTTCGACTGCCCCGCCACGACCCAGAGCGAGCTGTGGCCATGCCAGGTCGAGTTCCTAAGACGAGGAGGAGGTGACTCATGACCGACGTCGTTCCATGCGACTGTCCATGCGGCTGCTGCCCCTGCGAAGGCTGCTAGAAAGGTGCAAACACCATGACTGAAACCCCATGCCCCTGCTGCGGCTGCCCTTGTGGCGATTGTGGCGGCCCGGGCTCGAAATAGGAGCGGCCTGGTCGAAAGACTTTATCGGCCTCGAGGACGCTTTCGGCCAGAGCAGTGAAAGCTTAGTGTGAAATCTCGTTTTGCCAAAGGAGGGCCCGGATGGGTGGCACTTGACGGATCTGAAACATTCGACACTGGCCAATCAGGCCGAGGGCGCCCCCGGGCGCCCTCTTTTCTTGCGTGCCGGAACAAGAGGCGCAGCGATCTCCGCGTTCCTCTAACGCGGTCGATCTTGGGGTTACTGAAGGGGGTTTGGTCCCCATAGACAATGGAACTTCTAGCAATAGCAAACGTTGCAAACTGACGGGAGGTATGCACTGAATCACGAACCAGGTTTGCGCGAAGCACTTAATAGACGGACTCCTGCCGGCCCAATTCGTCACAATGCCGTCTAAGAGTACGTTTCGTTAACCGAAGGTCGTTAAGCCGGAAGAAGCGTTTACCTGGAGATAAGAGTGGCATACGTCGAACGACGAAGCAGAGATCGCTGGAGAGCTCGGTACCGTGGCCCGGACGGTCGCGAGCGTTCCAAGACCTTTGCCCGCAGGATCGACGCCGAGCGTTTCCTTGCCGCCATGGAGCACTCGAAGTCGATCGGTGCGTTCGTCGACCCGGCTCTCGGCCGAGTGAGATTAGCGGATTGGGTGCACACGTGGCTCCAAGGCGCTGGGCCGACGGTCAAAAGGGCCGAGAGCTTCTCTGAGGTCATGGCAGGCGACCAAGGCCAACTCCAGGGTCCACGGCACCATTCGATGCCGACCGTCAGATCGCGTCCGTGAGGACCTCGGTGCAATGCTGGCGCTGCCACCGGTGCTGCCGGACGTCTGTCATCGGAGCTCGCTGCGCATCGGTCGCGACTACGTGCGCTTCGGCACCTGTGATTATTCGGTTCACCCCAGAGCCATCGGGCGACGCGCCGAGCTGAAGGTTGACCTCGATTGGGTCGTGGTGACGCTGGCAGGTGACGAGGTCGCCCGCCACCGACGAAGCCTCGCTCCGCATCGCACGATCACCGATCCGGGGCACTCCCGCGCCCGGCGCGCGCTCAAGGAAACGGTTTCCCACGACCAGCCGTCGCCGACTGAGGTCGACGTCGAGGTACGCGATCTCGTCACCTATGACCACGCCCTCGGAGTCGCATAGATGGCCACGAGCGCGCGCAAGGACCTCACCCATCTGTGCCGTGCGCTGAAGACCCCGTCGCTGCTGGCGTCGATCGATCGTCTGGCCAAGATGGCGCGTGAAGAGACCTGGAGCCATGAGGAATTCCTCGCAGCATGCCTCGAGCGCGAGCTCTCGTCGCGCCAGACCCACGGTGGCGACAACCGCATCAAGGCGGCGCACTTTCCGGCTCACAAGACGCTCGAGGACTTCGACTTCTCCTATCAGCGCTCGGTCCGCAAGGAGGTCGTCGTCCATCTCGGCTCGCCCTCGACTTCGTCGAGGCCAAGGACAACGTCATCTTCCTAGGCCCTCCGGTGACGGGAAAGTCACACCTTCCGATCGCGCTGGGGATCCGGGCGTGCCAGGCTGGTTATCGGGTCGCGTTCGCGACCGCAGCTCAATGGGTTGATCGCTTGGGCGAGGCGCACCACAAGGGGCTCTTGCACGATGAGCTCGTCCGCCTCGGGCGCACGCCGCTGCTGATAATCGACGAGGTCGGCTACATCCCCTTCGAGGCCGAGGCCGCCAACCTGTTCTTCCAGCTCGTGTCGTCCCGCTATGAACGCGCCCGCGTGATCGTGACCTCCAACAAACCCTTCGGACGCTGGGGCGAGGTGTTCGGGGACGCGACGGTGGCCGCCGCCATGATCGACCGCCTTGTGCATCACGCCGAGGTTGTGAGCCTCAAGGGAGATAGCTATCGCCTCAAGGACAGGGATATGGGGAGGGTGCCTAACGACGACGCTGCGTGAATAGATCGCCGGGGAGGGGGTCAATTTTCAACCGGCGGAAAAAGGGTCAGAATTCAACCGGTGTTGACATTTGGGGGATGGGACTGGGCGCCCCAGGCATCAGCACAAAGTGGGGTATCCTTTTCTTCCAACGTCTGGGAGAGGAGGGAGATGCGTGGGTGGTCCCGAGCTTTTGATCCTTTTCGCAATCCTGCTGCTTTTCGTGGGAGCTTCTCGGCTACCTAAGCTGGCGCGGTCGATGGGGCAGTCGAAGAAGGAATTTCATAAGGGCCTCAAAGAAGACCAATCGGCTGAGGGTCCTTGCCCATTTTGCGGCGTGGAGGTTGCAGAGGAAGCCAAGTTCTGCCCTGGTTGTGGAAAGTCCGCAGAGGAGATCATCGCGGAAAAGAAGGTTACTTCAGCGTAGTCCGGCTGGCAGTTACGCCCCTTGTGCGCGGCCGCATGGGGTCCTGGTGGAGCACGGCCTTGTGAGAGAGCTCGCTGGGGAGACCATTTGCCAGGGGCCCTAATTCAAAAAATTCAGCCTCCGCTATCGACCGCGTGCTTCAACCAACCCCAATAGGCTGGGCACGCATCTGCGAAGAAAGCTGGTTTCCTCGATTTGTTCCAGAGCGACTCCGCCCCAAGCCAATAGGCCCCCGAGTAACTACCAAGGTCAACTAGCACCAGAGCGTGCGGTTCCTAAGTGTTCTATATCTCGATGGAGCGTTTGACGAACTTCTGGTGATGAGGTATACATCGTTCACACGAAGTGGGTGCGAAGTGGGTGCGTCGAGTCATCGCTGAAACGATTGGATCTTGTTTCAGCCGAGACTGAATAACGAGATGGCGGGGGGCTTCCATCACTGGGCGGAGTTTCGACGAGCTAACTCAAGCTGCAGCCGGCGCGGGTTCCCGGCGCTCGTTTCTCAGGCGTTTTGTTCTAGGTGCCGCGGGCGCGGCCGTCCCGGGTGCCATGGCCGGCGAGGCGCTCGCAAAAAAGTGCAAACCTATCGGTGATAAATGCGCAACGAACCAGGCTTGTTGCTCCAGGAACTGCGACAAGAAAGGCCGGATATGCGCATGCCCCCCCGCGCTTGGCCAGCAACTCATCTGCAACGGTCCTCCCTCCCCAAGCAACTGCAACTGCGTGTGCACGGCCGCGAGCTGTGCGAACGGATGCTGCCAGAACAATGTCTGTAAGAGTGGAAACACCTCCGCAGCCTGCGGCGCCGGCGGGACAACCTGCACCGTGTGCCCGGCAGGAACCGAGTGCCAGAACGGCGCCTGTGTCTGCACCCCGGTCAGC
>JACDDL010000050.1 GCA_013817045.1 Actinomycetota bacterium
TTGCTCCACAGGCCTCCCACCGGCTACAGAAAAGTGCCCACTTGTCGACAAGTCCGCTTGTCCCCAGGCGAGGGTAATGGAAGCGGGCGCCGACCACAAGGGTGTTTTGGCGAGTCGTTCACCGAACTCGCGCCGCCGGGGACAACTTGCCTACAAATCGTTGTCTACAAATAGCTAAGTCGATCAGGCGCCTTGTAGACGGTTGTCCCCCCGGCCGCTGACCAGGCCGACTTCAGGTTGATCGGGTCGGCTTCAACATGTCCTGCGCCCACGAGGTGCCCGGGCCCGATGTCCCCACGCCCAGGAGGTCTGCCACGGTTGCGCCGCAATCGGCGAACGACGCCCGCGTGCCCAGCGCCACCCCGGCTGCAATCACGGGGCCGGCGCACAGAACCGGGACCCGCTCGCGCGAGTGATCCGTGGACGGAGTCGTCGGATCGTTGCCGTGGTCGGCGGTCACGATCAGCACATCCTGCGGCCCCAGCGCCCCGAGGATGTCGGGGAGGCGACTATCGAAGCTCTCTAACGCTTTGGCATAGCCTTCGGCATCGTTGCGATGACCATAGCTCTGGTCGAAGTCGACGAGATTGGCCCAGACAAGACCTCGTTCGAGGCTGTCGAGCTCCTCGAGTATGGCGGCGACGCCCTCTTCGTTGGAGCCAGTGGGATGAGACGACGTCACTCCCCTCCCGCCGAAGATGTCGGAGATCTTTCCCACTCCCCGGACCTCGAGACCGGCACCCGCGATCTCATCGAGGACCGTGTCGCGGGGGGGCGGCACCGAGAAGTCGTGACGGTCGCTCGTGCGGGCGAAAAGTCCGGGACTACCCTCGAAGGGTCTCGCTATGACCCGTCCCACCTCATGGGGCCCCCGGAGGATGTCACGGGCGAGCCTGCACATGTCGTACAGCTTCTCGAGCGGCACCACGTCGACGTGAGCGGCGATCTGGAAGACGCTGTCGCCCGAAGTGTAAACAATAGGTTTACCCGTAGACATGTGTTCGGCGCCCAGTTGTTCGATGATCTCGGTTCCGGAGGCGACGACGTTGCCCAGCGTTCCGGTCCCGATACCCCGCTCGAAGGGCTCGATGACCTCGGCCGGGAATCCCTCGGGATAGAGCGGGAAGGGCCGGTCCAGCACCACGCCGGCGATTTCCCAATGGCCGGTGGTCGTGTCCTTTCCGGGTGAGAGCTCGGTCATGCATCCGTAGGCCCCTGCGGGCTCGGCCACCCGGTCGACGCCCTCTACCGGGACGACGTTGCCCAGTCCGAGCCCGCCGAGGCCGGGCAGGCCGATCCCACCTACGGCGCGGGCAAGGTTCGGCAGAGTCGCCGACCCGGCGTCCCCATAGTCACCGGCGTCGGGCGCCTCACCGATTCCAACCGAATCCAAGACGATAAGGACCACCGCGCGCAGCCCGGCGGCGCCGGTCGTCCCCGTCGTTCGATGGCCCATGGTCCCACTCCTTCGCCACTCCCTCGGTCGTCGTGGGTGTGAACGCTACCCCTCCGCCGCACCCGGCGCCCCGGGTGGCTCCCCGCCCAGTCAGGTGTTGCGGGCCCGGGGGTGGGACGTCAGGTAGACCTCCCTGAGCCGGCTCTGACTGACCAGGGTGTAGATCTGGGTCGTGGTCAGGCTTGCGTGACCCAGGAGCTCCTGCACGACGCGGATATCGGCCCCCGCATCGAGCATGTGGGTGGCGAACGAATGCCTCAGGGTGTGGGGTGTCACGGCTTCGTCGAGCCCGGCGAGGCGCGCGTAACCCTTGATCAGCTTCCAGGTCCCCTGTCGAGTGAGCCGTCCTCCTCGAGCGTTCAACCACAGCGCCCCGGAGGGAGCGCCTGCAGGGGCGCGCGTCGCCAGATCGGGGCGGGTGATGGTGAGGTAGGCGCCGGTCGTTTCGCAGGCCGCCCGTCCCAGGGGGATGCGCCGGGCCCGGCCGCCCTTGGCGGTCCTCACGAGCACCGAACCTTCCTCGAGATCGAGATCGTCGACGTCGAGGCTCACGAGCTCGGAGATGCGAAGCCCCGCACCGTAG
Source organism: Actinomycetota bacterium (assembly GCA_013817045.1). Classification (GTDB taxonomy): domain Bacteria; phylum Actinomycetota; class CADDZG01; order CADDZG01; family WHSQ01; genus JACDDL01. The sequence goes on from JACDDL010000050.1 coordinate 2,040, forward strand.
AGCGTCTCGAGGATGGCGCTGTCCCTCCTGCCCATGGGATCCTCCGACGGAAGCTCGATGAGCCTGACCACCTGCTCCAGCGCAATCGCCTTCGGGAGCGACAGCGGGCGTTTCGGCGCGCCGACCTTCGCGGTCGGGTCAACGGCGAGCTGGCCTTCACGGACGAGCCACCGATAGAAGACCCTTACGGTGACGAGCATCCGGGCGACCGTCGCCGGACGGTAGGCGCGGCGCGCCGGCGGGGCGCCGGATCTAAGCCGCGCCAGATAGTCCGTGACTTGCTCGGGAGCTACCCGCCCCGCGTCGACGCCCGCGAGACCACAGAACTCCCTCCACCTTTGCAGGTCACGACGGTACGACAAGATGGTGTTGTCCGACAGCCCTCGTTCGATTTGTGAGTGGATGATGAACTCGTCGATCCACCGATCGAGAGGCTCCAACCGGGAGGCTGCGTCAGAGGAGCTCGTCGAGGGAGATCGACTCGAGGCCATGGGCTTCAGCGACCGGGGCGTAGGTCAACGACCCCCGGTGAGCGTTCACACCTTCGGCCAGCGCGGGATCCTGTTTCACCGCGCCCACGAAGCCCCTGCCTGCCAGGGCCGACACATACGGAAGCGTTGCGTTGGTAAGCGCGTACGTGGACGTGTGTGGAACGGCGCCGGGCATGTTGCCCACGCAGTAGTGGACGACGTCGTGCATCATGAAAGTGGGATCGGAGTGCGTCGTCACCGTGGACGTTTCGAACGACCCTCCCTGGTCGATCGCGATGTCGACCGCAACCGACCCCGGCCGCATCTCCTTGACGATGTCCTCTGTGACGACTTTGGGCGCCAAGGCCCCGGGGACGAGCACGGCTCCGATCACGAGGTCCGCAGATACAACCGCCTCTTCAACCGAAAGCCGGTTCGACGCAATCGTAAGAATTCTTCCTTTGTGTATCTGGTCGATGTCGCGCAGCTTGTTGATGTTGTTATCGAGCACCACGACCTCGGCCTCCATCCCCTGGGCGATCCACGCGGCGTTCATCCCCGCCATCCCTGCGCCGATGATCACCACGCGCGCGGGCCTGACTCCGGAGACGCCCCCCATGAGGACACCGAGCCCGCCATTGCCACGTTCCAGGTAATGAGCCCCGACGTGGGGCGCCATGCGCCCGGCGACCTCGCTCATGGGAGCCAGCAGCGGTAGGAAGCCATCTGCCAGCTCGACGGTCTCGTACGCAACCGCAGTGGTGCCGGCCTCCAACAGAGCCTCGGTGACATCCTTCGCCGCGGCGAGGTGGAGGTAGGTGAAGAGGACGAGGCCTTCGCGCAAACGGTGGAACTCCTCGGGCATCGGCTCTTTTACCTTCAGCACCATGTCGGCGTCGGCGAAGACTCTGTCCGCGTCGGCGACAATCGTCGCACCGGCCCGCTCGTACTGTTCGTCGGAGATGCTGGAGCCGGAGCCGGCCGATCTCTCGATGAGCACCTGATGGTCGTCGACCACGAGCTCGCGCACACCCGAAGGTGTTATCGCGACTCGGTATTCGTTGTCCTTGACCTCTTTCGGCACCCCGACCTTCATGTTCGGGACTCTACTTCAGGTCGGCGGCGGTGAACGTATCGCTCTTCGAACCGGTCAGGGCCCGGCGTTCGATTGCAGCTCCGATGAAGTCATGGAACAGGGGATGCGGACGGTCGGGGCGGCTCTTGAACTCGGGATGGAACTGGCTGCCCACGAACCAGGGATGGCCGGTCAACTCGATCATCTCGACGAGGGTGCCGTCCGGTGACTCACCCGACGCAACCAGACCGGCGCGCTCGAGACGCGTTCTCCAGCGGGGGTTCACCTCATAACGATGACGATGGCGCTCGTAGATCAACTCGCGGTCATATGCCAGTGCGGCTTTCGAGCCGGGACTGAGGCGGCATGGGTAGGCGCCGAGACGCATCGTTCCCCCGAGCGCGCCGAGGTCCTGGCCCGCAAGGACATCGATGACCGGGTACTCCGTGGAGCTGTCGAACTCGGTGGAGTTCGCGCCTTCGAGCCCGGCGACGTGGCGCGCGAACTCTATTACCGCGCACTGCAATCCGAGACAGAGCCCCAGGAACGGCACCTGCTGCTCGCGCGCCCAACGCACGGCTTGAACCTTGCCTTCGATGCCGCGAACGCCGAACCCGCCCGGCACGAGAACACCGTCGAGGTGTCCCAGCGCTTCTTGCAGGTCATCCGTTTCAAGGCTGTCGGATGGTATCCATGCGATGTCCACCGGAGCCTCGTGTGCAAAGCTGGCGTGCTTCAACGCCTCGACAACCGACAGATAGGCATCGGGCAGGCGCACGTATTTCCCGATGAGACCAATTCGCAGCGCGCCTCCGTTGGCAGGCGAGTACTCGGGTGCGGGCGCCGAGATGGTCTTGTCGATGCGCGCAACTAGCTCTTTCCAGCGCGTCAGGTCAGGCGCGCCGGCGGTCGAGATACGCAGATGGTCCACGACGAAATCGTCGAGCCCCTCCGACTGCATGACCAGGGGGATCTCGTAGATGTTGGCGGAGTCGACTGCGGACACGATTGCGTCCATCTGCACGTCACACAGAAGCGAGATCTTTCGCTTCAGCTCCTGGCCGATCGGGCGGTCGGAGCGGCAGACGATTGCATCCGGCTGTATCCCGACACTGCGAAGCTCACGAACCGAGTGTTGGGTCGGCTTGGTCTTGATCTCCTCGGCGGGCGCCATGTACGGCACGAGCGTGACGTGGATGTAGCAGGTCTCGTCGCGGCCGAGCTCGGTTCTCAACTGACGTATGGATTCGAGGAACGGAAGCGATTCGATGTCACCCACCGTGCCGCCGATCTCGGTGATGAGCACGTCCGCAGCGCTGTCTTCGCCAAGAGCGAGAATGCGCTCTTTGATCGCGTTGGTTATGTGCGGAATCACCTGGACGGTATCCCCGAGGAACTCGCCCCTGCGCTCCTGTGCGATCACCGACTGGTAGATGGCGCCGGTCGTGACGTTGGAGGACTTGAACAGATTCTCATCTATCAGACGTTCATAGTGGCCGAGGTCGAGGTCGGTCTCGCCGCCATCCTCGGTAACGAAGACCTCGCCATGCTGGAACGGATTCATCGTTCCCGGGTCCACGTTGATGTAGGGGTCCAGCTTCTGCATCATGACCCTGAGCCCACGGGCCTTGAGCAGACGCCCGACCGAGGCCGCCGTGAGCCCCTTGCCAAGGCTCGACACCACTCCACCCGTCACGAAAACATGCTTCGCCACCAGACCTCCCATCCTTTCAGGTCGCGTTGTCCGCTCTCTGAGCGGTGACGCCCCAGAGATCTGGACGAGGCAGAGCCGTTCCGCGGGGTGTCGTCCCACGATAACGTGCCGGGGACTCCGGCCGCCTCATTTGCGACCCAATCGGTCGACCGCCCTGAGCCATCGCGTCCCGTCGATGGCGCTCGAGAAAGACCATCTCTCGGAGGCGAGGTTCCCGGCGAGGAGGAGGGTGACGGCTACCAGCAGTCCGGGGGCCGGCAGCGAGGCGCCGAGCCCCAACCCCATCACCGCTCCCAGCGGGTTGGCCCCGGCGTCTCCGAGCATCGCCCGCTCGCGCAGGTCGGCCCCGAGGCAGCCGAGCAGGGCCCCGGCCACCGGAGCGGCCGCAACGGCCCACGCCGCATTGCCCCAGACGAGGAGGGGAACGACAAGCAACAGCCACACCTTCCCGGCCCGCCCGGGGGCCCTGTCGGTCAGATTGAGGAGGTTGGCCCCCAGCGCCACCGAGGCGCCCACGACGAGGACCATCGCCCCGCTGGTCACGAGGGCGCCGGCCAGGAGGCCCGCCAGTCCCCCGGCCACGAGCTTGACCAGTCCCCCGGTCACACGGCCCGACCGGGCCGCCCGCAAGTGGCCCCTAAAGCCCCTGTCGGGTTCGTTCCCCCGCCGATCGTCCAGCCCTCCCGCAAGGGTCAAGGCGACTATCAGGAGCGCCGTTCCGGCGGTCACCGGGCCGGCGCGCCCCGGGCCCCACCCCACGGCGCCGGCCATCGCCACGAGCGCAATCCCCGTGAGCGCTCCCAGCGCAAGCGGCCCCCCCAGCACCACCGGGACCCGTCTGCCGTTGACGTTGGTGCGCATCGAGCGCGCCGGAGGCGCCTTGGTGCGCACGGCAACCAGGACCTTTGCGGTCGCATAGCCGGCCAGGGCCCCGGTCAGGGCCGTGAGGGCGGTGTCGAGCGTCACACCGCCTCCTGCCTCGCAACGTGTAGATGCACCATCAGGGCCAAGGGCACCAGGAACGAAAGAATCACCGCCGGGATGACGATGCCCGAGTCGTTGAGGGCGAACCCCAGCAGCGAAAGCACGAGCCCCCCGATCAGTCCGGCCCGCAGACGCGGGGCCGCGATCGCCAGGCGGTGCCAGCGGCCCCTCGGACGGCCCAGCAGCCATGCAAGCGCGATGAGTGCGGGAGGCACGAAGTACGTATAGATCGTCGTGCGGAAGACCCGGAGGTTGGCCTCGGCCTTGCGCTGCACCGTGTCTACGAGGACGGTTACCCCCCGGTCCCGCACGTCGAGGAAGAGGCGGGCGAGGTGAGTCTGGGACTGCGGAGGTCGAGCAAGGTCGAGAGCCAGGAAGAGGGCGAGGAAGACCACCGCTCCGACGGCGCTCAGCGCGATGAGCCGGAGTCCAGGGCGGCGCCCGGAGAGCAAAATCCAGGAGATGACGAGGCCGGGGACGAGCGCAATGACGCCGCCCACATCGCTGCCCCACTGCGGCGCGCCGTCCAACACCACCACGGAGACGAACAGGGCCCCGGCCGCCCAGAGGGCCGCGGCGCCTCCGTCGAAGCGATGGACGATCAGCGCACCGGTCAAGAGGGCTGCGGCTCCGAGTGCCGCAAAGCCGGTGTTCCCGAGGCCGGCGAATCGTCCGGCGATGATCGGCGTGTAGCCGAACACGGTGTTGAACTGCAGCGGCGCGCCTATGAACAGGTCCACGGCGGTCACGGCGGTTGTGAGCGCAGCCATCGCAAGCAGCCGGTCGAGTGGCGCCCGAATGGAGACGACGGCCGCCGCCACCAGGGCGGCGTCGATGGCAGCGAGCAGCAGCCAGTAGCCGGCGCGCCCCAGGACGTGGCCGTCGATCAGGCCGGCGAGATAGGTGGCCACGAAGAAGCCGACCACCGCCAGGGCGGCGAGCTCGAGCCCGGTCTCGAACGGCCCGTCTCCGTGTTCGCCCTCTGAGCCCCCACGTTCGCGCCATCCCAGGAAACCCACCGCGCCGAGGTAGAGGAGCACCTGGAACACCACATAGGCCGAAGAGATCTCGGTCTTGACCGACTCGATGAAGACCGACTCGGCGTCGAGCTCGACGGCCGCCCCCATGCGATCGGACGACACCTGCTCGACCGCGGTCCACGGGGTCCCGTTCATCGCCGACGGCTGGTCGTGCCTCGAATGCCTCAGCGCCGTCGGGGCGACGTCCGGGAGCGTCACGAGCCCCGGCCGCCTCGTCGAAGCGGATTCCAGGGTCGAGGCGCGCGGAAAACCCTGGCCGACCGCCACGGCCACGCCCAGATGGGCCTCCCGGGCCCACGCCGGCGACGTCGGCGACAGGACCAGCAACAGGTCCCTGTCGAGGTCCAGCCTGTCCAGGAGGTGGCCGAGAAGCCGGTCGGCGGCCTGAAGCGCCTTCCCCCGGTCGGCGGCGAGTGTCCGCCCGGTGGTCCACGCCAGGCGGTCGGCCCGGGTCAGGTCACCCTGGTCGATCACCACCGAGGCGCACGGCAGCCGGAGCGCGTCGTCGACGGCCGCCCGCATGGAGGCAGGATCGGAGCGGACTCCGAACGGCGCGCCGGGCGCCTCCTCCAGGAGCCCGGGCGACACCGCGGCCTGAGCCACGACCCCTTCTGTGTCCATCGCCGCATAGAGCGTCCAGCGCCCGGCGCGCGCCGGCGTCGGGAACGGGCGGCCGGGGTCGCCGTTCCCCACGGCAACCAGGGGCTGCGGGGCGATGGCCTCGCCCCATGCCCCGGGGCGTCCTCCGTAGCCTGCAAGCTTAGCCCTGGCCTGCAGCTCGTCGAGGCCGGCGGCACGGAGGTTCGAGCTCAGGCCCGGGCCTCCTCCCGCCTCTCCTCCGCCCCCGTTTCCTCCTCCTCCTCCCCGCCCCGTCGTCGCCCCGCTGACGAAGCCCGCGTCCAAGCGGCTCCCTGCGCCGATCGAGGCGAACCCCGAAGCGTAGGAAGTGCGGGAGCTGATCGTCCGAACCGACATCGACCCGGCCGCCCCCCGCCCGACCGCCTCGATGAGCGCCGGCGGTCTCCAGCGCTCCACGTCGGCCCACGTGACCCCCGGAAGGGTGAACACGACGACCCGGCGGCATCCGGCCGAGGCCGTCTGCTCCCCGCTCGCGCCCGCTCGGGTGGAAACAAAGGTCGACAGCAGGATCCCGCAGGCAACGGCCGCGGCCGTTCCCCTAAGCTTCATCGATTCCCCCGAGGTATGCCCGGCGCAATCGATCCAGCATGGCCTCGGTGGAGAAATCCCGCTCCAGCCGGTCCTGAGCGGCGGCTGCGTACCGGGCCCCCTCCTCCGGGAAGGCGAGGACGTCGGCGAGGGCCGAGGCGAGAGCAGACGGATCCCCCGAGGGAACCAGCCGCCCCGAGACCCGATCGGTGATCAGCTCACCCATCCCCCCGACATCGGTCGCCACCACGGGTGTACCCAGAACGACCGCTTCCTGCACCGCCAGGGCAACGGCCTCCCACTTGGACGATAGGCAGAACACGTCGGCGGCGGCAACGTAGCCGGCCACCTCGTCCTGCCATCCGAGGAACCTGGCCCTGTCCGCCACGCCGAGACGGGCCGCATGGCTGCGGAGCTCATCTTCCAGGGGCCCGTCCCCGAGGATCGCCAGCACGACGTTGCCGGGAAGCCGCGCCAGGGCTTCGAGCATCACGTCGAGCGCCTTCTGGGGGGCCAGGCGCGCGGTGGTGACCACAAGCTGTTCCTCGCCGCCGAGCCCGAGTTGCCGCCTCACCTCTCCGGCGGGGGGGAGCCCAAGCGGAGCGGCCCCAACTCCGAGATGCAGCACCTCGATCTTGTCGGCTGCGCCGGAGACCGTCGCCCTGAGGTGCTCTGCGATCTCGACAGACGGTGCGAAGGTGCGGTCGCTCAACCGCACCGCCAGTCCCTCGGCCCTGCGGTACACGAGCGCCCTGGGGCCTCCCAGGATGTCCGGGCGCATGAGATTGTGCACCGAAACGAGCACCGGCACCGCCGTCCCGTCGCCTCCGCGGCGTCCTCGAACCGCAAGGGAGGCGTCGATCCCGGCCCTCAGACCGTGCGCGTGCACCATGTCGTACCGGCCCCCGACGATGATCGACCGCAGCCTCTTGACCGCCCCGGGATGTCCCCGGACCGGCCCGTCGGGAATCACCACCTCCAGAACCGGCGCCCCCATGGGCACGGGCAGATCCGCCGGGCCCGCCACGTCGATCCGCAGCCCGTCGCGGCCGCCGAGACCTTCCACCACACGCGCCACATGGCGGGCGATGCCTCCGGCCGAACGCCCGAGAACCTCGAGGATCCGGCGCTCGGGACTCACGATCGCCTCATCAAGGCGATGCCGCGCTGCAACTCGACCGAGTGCAGCTTTGCCATCGCGCCGAGGTAGACCACCGCTCCGACCGCACCCGTGGCCGCGAGATTCACCAGGGCCTGCACTTTGGAGGCTTCGGGCAGGAGACCGTGCACTGCGACCATCACGATGAGCGCCGCTCCCCCCACGATCAGCGATCGGGCGGCGGACGACCTGAGCCCGGCCCCGAGGACAGGTCCGGCGCGCCCCGACAGCGTGTGGGTGAGAATCGCCGCGCCGGCGAGAAAGGCCACCGAGTGGGCGACGGCCAGCCCGGGCACGGCCCAGCGGTCACCGAGCACATAGAAGAGCGCCGCTCCGAGGACGCTGGAAATCACGACCGTGACCGCATTGACTATTGCAGGGGTCCGGGCATCACCCAGCGCGTAGTAGGCACGGGTGAGGACCAGAAAGGCCGAATAAGCGGGGAGGCCGATTGCGAACGCCGCAAGAACACGCGCGACGAGGCCGGCGCCGGACACACTCATGACTCCATACTCCAGGGTTATGCGGGCAAGGGGCCCCGCAGCCACGAGCATGAAGGCTGCGGTTGGAATGAGAATGAAGGACAACATCGCCAAGCCATCCTGCAGGCGCGCAAGGTATGCACCTTGTTCTTTCTTGGCCACGTGCTCCGACATTGCGGTGAAGAGAACGTGGAAGATGGGCACCGCGAACAGCGCGTGTGGCAGATAGAAGAACGTGTAGGCCCATTGATAGGCCGCGACACCCCCCTGTACGCCGTTGGCGAGCAGCAGCACGACGACCAGGCCGGCCTGGTATCCGCCCGCGTAGCCAAGCGCCCATACGCCAAGGCGAGCTCCTGCGCGCACCGCCGGGTGCCCGGGCTCGAAGCGAAACCTGAAGCGCCAGCCGATCCGCCGCAACTCCGGCGCTAGAATGAGGGTCATGGCCACGACCCCCAGGGTCGTCCCCGCTCCAAGAACAAGGGTTTCCGCAGAGGTGATCGTCTCGACCCCCGCCGGCCGGCCGGCCCTCATCAGCGCGTAGGTCAGATAGACGCCGATCACCACGACGTTGTTCGCGATCGGTGCAATGGCCGGCATCCCGAAGCGCCGGTAGGCGTGCAGGGCGCCGGTCATGATCATTCCCATTCCGTAGAAGACGATCTGGGGCGAGAACAACCTCAGGAAAGCGGTCCCCAGATCGATCTCCTGCGCGCGCAAACCCTCGTCGGCGACACCCACGGTAAGGAGGCGCATGACGACCGGCGCACCGAAGAACAACAGCAGCGACAAGCCGGCCAGCGCCACCAACGCGATCGACGCCAGCGCGTTCGCCGCCTCCCAGCCTTCCTCCCGGCGCCCCCGGACAAGGTAATCGACGAACGTGGGCACGAAGATGGAGGTGAGAACCCCGGCTGCAACCAGTTCGAACACGACGTTGGGGGCCGTATTCGCCGTCTGATAGGTGTTGGCAAGGAACGTGGTCCCCATTACCGCGGCAACCACCATCACCCTCACGAAGCCCGTGACGCGTGACAAGGCCGTCGCGATTGTTATCGCCGCCGCGCCGCGTGCGAGCGACGCCCCCGGTCTGTGCGCCCCAGCCGTCAAACGGCTCAACCGCCTGGGGCCGGCTCCGGTATCACACCACCGGAGGACCCGGGCCCCGATCCCCAATGCCCCACGGTCCCCTCCGCGGCGAGGTCGAGCCCGAGCGCAACGGCTATTCGCCCCTGGGCGACGTCCGCCTGATCGACCGTGGCCACGCGGGCGCTCGCCTCGTCATCCGCCCGCACCGCGGATGCCGCTCCCCAGCTACCTTCCCGTGCTTCCGCCGCGAGCACTCCCGCGGAGCGTGCCGCCAGCCTCTCGGCCAACGAGGCCGTAAACCCGGCCTCGTCGTAGGGCGGTTGGTCGGCGCCTCCGCCGGCAATCACGAACAGCGCATCTTCGGGGATGAGATCGTCGCCGCCCTCACGATTCACCTCTATGAATCCGAGGGTCTCGAGCTGTTCGATCATTCGCTCCAGTCGTCTGTCGCCCGTCGAGACTCTGCTGGGAGCGCCGGCGTCCGCCGCCCTCGAACCGAGGAGTGCTCCCGCCTCGATGCGCAGGTCACCGGGGTCGGTCAACGAGGTGCCCGCGACGCGCGCCAGGTCGAGCACGCTCTGCTCGTCTTCGAGGGCGAATCTGTCGCTGAGGGCGACGACGGAAGCGACGGAGCCGCCGGCGGTCTCGATCGCCTCCCGGACTCCGCTCAGCAACTCGTCGTCGGAGCGGGCGAGCTCGAACACGACTACCTCCTGGCCCGCAAGCGAGTTGTCCACCAGAACCGGCTCGGCCTGCTGTGCGAAGAGGTGGTCGGATTCGATCCGCCTTCCCATCTCGGCATTGGCTGCCCGCAATCTGTCGTTTGACCTTTCGACGTCCTCGACGGCGCGCCGCAGCCTCGAGGTCAGGTTTTCGCCGAGGACTGCGGACCCGAGCAGTATGCCGAGCCCCAGTGCAAGAAAGACGGCAACCAGAGAGATCAAGTGATAGCGGAAGTCGATCACCGGCAGTGCTCCTGCGCGGAAGTAACGCCAGCGTCCAGGGCGGCACTGCGCGGTCGTTCTGGGGCGACGGGACTTACGCAAAGGTGCACTAGAAGATCGCCTGTCGAAGCGAATACCAGGCGGTCAGCAGCTGCGTCCAGCGCAAGCTGAGCTCGACCCGCAGCGGCTCGGCCAGTGCAACCACTATCGCCATCGTGATCAACGCCGCCGCGAGCAAGAAGACGAGGTCGACGCGCCTGACGCGACTGTGATAGAGGCGGCTTACGCCCTTGGCGTCCACGAGTATGGGCCCGACCCGCAGACGCACGAGAAAAGTCGAAGCCATTCCCTTGCGTCCTTTGTCCAACAGCTCGACCAGGTTCGTGTGGGTGCCCACGGCAACGATCAGCTCGGCCCCGCGCTCGAAGGCCAGCAGCATTGCGATGTCCTCTGATGTTCCGGTCGCCTCGAAGATCATGGCCGGAAGCTTCAGCGCCTGCAAACGCTCGAGCCCGGGGGCCACCCCTCCCTCGTAGGCGTGGACCACGAGTTCTGCCCCCGACAGCAGGGCCTCGGTGGTTACAGAGTCCATATCGCCGATGATGACGTCCGGACGAAGCCCGGAGTCGATCAGCGCGTCTGCGCCACCGTCGACTCCGACGAACACCGGCTTGACCTCGCGGATGTACGCGCGCAGGGCAGCGAGGTCCTCTTTGTAGTCGTAGCCGCGCACGACCACGAGGACGTGCCGCCCATGAAAGTCCGTCTTTATATCGGGCAGACGCGTCGCTTCGAGGAGCACGTCACGTTCGTCTTTGATGTAGCCAATCGTGTTGGCTGCAAAACGCTCGAGCTCGAGGGAGATGGATTGCTTGGAGCGGTCGAGCAGCTGCTCGGCGGTTGCGAGGTCGAGGACGCGGCCTCGACCGACTTCGACCCTCCTGTCGCCATCGATTCGGTAGACGCGGTCGCCCTCGACCACCACCCGCTGACCCTCGGCGATCGAACCCATGATCTCGGGGCCGACCTCGTCCAAAACCCTGATTCCGGCGGAGCAGAGGAGCATGGGACCGAGGTTGGGATAGCGGCCGGTCGTGGATGGCGCCGCATTCACCACGGCAGCCGCTTGGCGTTGGACCAGGCCCTCTGCGGCGACGCGGTCGATGTCCCGGTGGTTGATGATGGCGACCTCACCGGGCTGAAGCCGGGCGAGCAGATTCTTCGTGCGGCGGTCCACCCTCGCCGGGCCGATAATCGCGCCGTCGACCGACGCCTTTACGCGCGCCTTGACGGTCGCTTCTCCTTTCGATCTCCTCATCCCAAAAACCCTATGCGACGTGATGAAGTCGAGGTGGTAAGGAATCGTCCGCCGGCGCGGCCGCCCAGGCCCCCTTAGGGCGACGCGAGATCGAGCAGCTCGCGCGCGTGGCGGCGGGCCACCGCGCTCTTGGGAAGCCCGGCGAGCATGCGCGACAACTCGGCCACTCGCTCCTCTCCTTCGACCTTGGCGACCACCGTCACGACGCGGCCCCCGTGCTCCGCTTTGGTGACCCGATAGTGGGCGTGGGCATGGGCGGCTACCTGAGGCAAATGGGTGACGACGATCACCTGCACGCCGGAGTCACGGGCCAGCCCCGCAAGTGACCGGCCCACATGTTGGGCGGCCTCGCCACCCAGCCCCGCGTCAACCTCGTCGAAGACCATGGTCGTGACCGACCCCGTCGTGGTGAGAAGGTGCAAGGCCAGCGCGATCCTCGACAGCTCGCCCCCGGAGGCGATCCTGGTCACCGGTTTGGGCGCCTCACCCGGCCCTGTTGCCCACAAGAACTCGACGGTCTCTGCGCCGCCCTCGTAAAGCTCGGCCGGCCTGAGGTTGACCTCGAAACGGCCCCCGGCCATTGCCAGGCCGGCGAGGCGTTCTGTCATCGCCTCTTCGAGCGCCGGCGCGGCGGCACGTCTCAGCTCGCTCAACGCGGCCCCCAGGCGTTCTGCCTCGGCGCCGGCTTCGTCCCGTTCTGCCGCCCAGCGCTCGATGTCACCCTCGGCGCCCTCGAGCTCGGCGCGCCGCACCAGCGCGCGCCGCAGATAATCAAGCACCTCGATCTCGTCGGCGCCGTACTTGCGCTCTAACCGCTGAATCACCGACAGGCGCTGCCTGAGGCCCTCGAGGCGGGCCGGGTCCGGGGCGCCGACCTGGAGAGCGAGCTCGGAGGCGATGTCGGCGAGCTCGTAGGCCGCCGAGTCGAGGCGGCCGGCCAGAGGTTGAAGGTCCGGACTGTGCGCGACCAGACCTTCGACCGAGCGCCGCGCTCCGGTTACCAGCTCCTCGGCGCCCCCCTCTGCGCGAATGGCTTCGATTGCGCCGCTCAATCCGACGGCGATGGCTTCGGCGTTGGCCAGGCGACCAGCCTCGGCGATCAGGCCGGCGCTCTCGCCGGGCTCGATCGCCGCAGCCTCGAGCTCGCCTACCTCGAAGCGCAGGATGTCGAGCTCGCGCGCGCGACTCTGCTCGCCCGCTCTCAACCCGTCATAGGTGCGCGCCGCCTCTGCGGCGCGCCGGACGGCCGCGCCGACCTCGGCCGCCAGAGCTGGGGCCTCCGCTCCGGCGAAGGCGTCCAACAGCCGGCGCTGCTGAGCCGGGCGCCCAAGCCGCTGGTGCTCGTGCTGACCTGCTATCTCCACAAGCGTCGCACCGAGCTCGGCCAGCACGGCGACGGTCACTATTCGCCCGTTCACCCGGCACTTCCCGGCCCGGGGGGAGTCCTTTGCCGGAGATGCCGGAGATGCCGGCGGGACCGTGCGGGTTACGACGACCTCCACGGGCTCGTCGCCCTCGGGCGGCTCGATCAGGCCGTGGCCGACGAGGACCTCGATCGCCGCGTGCGCCGGGGACAACGAGAACCGCCCCTCGACGCGCGCCTCGATGGCGTCGCTGCGGACGAGCGAACGCTCGCCCCGGCCGCCGAGGATGAGGCCGAGGGCGGCGACCACCAGGGTCTTGCCGGTACCGGTCTCCCCCGTCAGGGCGCTGCAGCCGCGGTCCAGCTC
>JACDDL010000223.1 GCA_013817045.1 Actinomycetota bacterium
GCCCATGGATTTCTCCAAGTACCACGGAATCGGCAACGACTTCGTCATGATCGCCGACCCGGACGACGCGGTGAGGCTGGGAGCGCGCACCGTGACCCGCCTGTGCGACCGGCGCTTCGGCATCGGCGGCGACGGCGTCATCCGCGTCGCGCCGGCGCGCGCCGGCGGCGACCTGCTGATGGACTACATCAACTCGGACGGCTCGGTCGGTGAGATGTGCGGCAACGGGATCCGTTGCCTCGCATTGTTCGCGCTCGAGCGAGACCTTGCGACCAAACGGAGCCTCAGGGTCGAGACCGGGGCCGGAATCAAGGTCGTCGAGATCCAGGAGGATGGGCGGGTGCGGGTAGACATGGGCGCGCCGGAGTTCAAGCCGGCATCGATTCCTGTTCTGTGGGACGGCGCCGACGCCCTCCACGCCAAGATCGAGCTCGGCGAAGGGGTCGTGGAGGCGGCGTGCGTGGGGATGGGGAATCCCCACGCGGTCCTCTTCGTCGACGATCCCGCCGCCGTTCCGGTAACGACACTCGGGCCGGAGCTCGAGCACCACCGCCTCTTCCCCAACCGGGTGAACGTGGAGTTCGTGGCCGTCCGCGGCCCCGATCGCATCGAGATGCGGGTATGGGAGCGCGGTTCGGGGGAGACCCTGGCATGTGGGACGGGGGCGTGTGCGGCTGCGGTCGCGGCGCGCCTGCTGAGGGGCACCGACTCGACGGTGACCGTTGTGCTGTCCGGGGGCGAGCTCGAGATCTCCTGGTCCGGGCGGGGTGACGGCTCCCGTCCGGTAGAGATGACCGGCACGGCAACCAAGAGCTTCGAGGGCACCTTCGACCTGGAGGCGTACCGATGAGGACTGCAGCTCGCATCGCCCAGCTCCCGCCGTATCTGTTTGCCGAGATCGACCGCAAGGTGGCGCAGGCGCGGGGGCGCGGCGCGGACATCATCTCCTTTGGCGTGGGTGATCCCGACCTTCCGAGCCCGCCGCACGTGGTGGAGGCGCTCGTGGGCGCGGCCCGCAATCCCGCGTCTCACCGCTACCCGGCCTACACAGGCATGCCCGAATTCCGGAGGGCGATCGCAGCGTGGTACCTGCGCCGCTTCGGCGTGGATCTCGACCCGGCTACCGAGATTCAACCCCTCGTCGGATCCAAGGAAGGCATCTACCATCTTCCGGTTGCCTTCCTCGACGCAGGTGATGTTGCACTGGTGCCGGATCCTGGTTACCCCGTGTACGAGACGGGCACGATCCTGGCCGGCGGCGAGCCCTACCCCATGCCCCTGGCTGCGGAGCGTGGCTGGCAGCCCGACCTCGACTCCATCCCGGCGGGGGTGCTCGAGCGCGCCCGGGTCATGTGGCTCAACTACCCCTCGAATCCCACTGCCGCGACGGCCGACGGGACCTTCTTCGACCGTGCGGTGCAGTTCTGCGGGTCCCACGACCTGTTGCTCGCCCACGACGCCGCCTACACCGAGATCACCTTCGACGGCTACGTCGCGCCGAGCGTGCTCCAATCCGACGGAGCGCGGAGCTGCGCGGTCGAGTTCCATTCGTTGTCGAAGACCTACAACATGACCGGCTGGAGGATTGGCTGGGTCGCAGGCGCTCCGGAGGCAATCGAGGCAATCAAGCGGCTGAAGACCAATATCGACTCGGGAATCTTCGACGCGGTCCAGGCGGCGGGCATCGCCGCGCTCGAGGGCCCTCAGGATCACCTTGCCGCTACCGTCGAGCGGTACCGGAAGAGACGAGACCTGCTTTGCGACGGGCTGGCGTCGATGGGTGTCCACCTCGAGCCTCCCAGAGGCTCCATCTATCTGTGGGTGCCGGTCCCCCAGGGGCACACCTCCGAATCCTTCACGACCCTGCTGTTGGACGAGGCCGACATAGTGGCCGCTCCCGGCAACGGCTACGGTCCGTCGGGAGAGGGCTTCGTACGTTTCTCGATCACCATCGCCGACGACCGCTTGCAGGAAGGCGTCGAACGCCTGAGAAAGGCGTTCGGATGACCCCTTCGTCTCGCACCCATGCGACCCGGCCGGAACGCGAGCGGGCCGTGCTGGTGGGGCTGGCGTCGGGGCGTCGCGGCGTCGACGAGGCGGAATGGTCCCTCGACGAGCTCGAGGCCCTCGCCGACACCGCCGGCGCCGACGCCGTCGACCGGATCATCCAGCGGCGGGACTCGCCGGACCCCACCACCTATCTGGGCAAGGGCAAAGTCGACGAGGTGGTGGGCGACGCAGCCGCCCTCGACGCCGACCTGCTCATATTCGACGACGAGCTCACGCCGGCGCAGGGCCGCAACCTCGAGGAGCAGGCAGGCGTCAACCCCCTGGCGGAGCGCGGCCTGAAGATTGTCGATCGGACGGGGCTGATCCTGGATATCTTCGCCCAGCACGCTCGTTCGGCCGAAGGAAAGCTCCAGGTCGAGCTCGCGCAGTTGAACTACGGGCTCCCACGGCTTCGAGGGTGGGGCGAGGTTCTCTCACGCATGGGGGGCGGCATCGGAACCAGAAGGGGCCCCGGAGAGACGCAGCTGGAAGCCGAGCGGCGTGCGCTCCTGCGCCGTATCCAACGGGTCAAGAAGGATCTCGTCGAGCTCGAGCAGACCAGGGAGACCAAGCGCAAACGCAGGGCCTCCGGCGGGGCTGCGCTGATTGCGCTGGTCGGCTACACCAATGCAGGCAAGTCGACCTTGTTGCGCCGTCTGACCGGGGCAGGCGTCCTCATCGAAGACCAGCTGTTCTCGACCCTCGACCCCACCACCCGCCGCCTCGAGCTGGAGCATGGGCGTGAAGTGCTCCTCACCGACACGGTTGGCTTTGTCCAAAAGCTGCCGACAGAGCTCGTCGAGGCGTTTCATTCGACCCTCGAGGAAGTGGTGGAGGCTTCACTCTTGCTGCACATCGTGGACGCCGGCAGGGACCCGGCGCGGCAGATCGACGCCGTGAACACGGTCCTCGCACAGATTGGAGCGGCGGACAAGCCGGCCCTATTGGTCTTGAACAAGACCGACCTGCTCGCCGATTCCGCCCGGGATGCGCTGGCCGGCCGGTTTCCCGATGCGGTCATGTTGTCCGCCGAGCACGGCCACGGAGTCCCCGGGCTGCGCGAACGGATCGGGGCGGAGCTGGCGAGGCTCTGGGTCGAGGTCGAGCTCGACGTCCCCTTCGACCACGGGGAGGTCGTTGCCCGGCTTCATCACGAGGGCGAGGTCTTGAGGGAGAGTTATACCGACGAGGGCACCCAGCTGACCGCCCGGGTGGAGCGCGAGTCCCTCGCATCCCTGACCCCGTACCTGCGCACGTCCGCGTAAGCCTCCGTACGGGTCAGACGGTGCGGAAGACGGCGACCACTCTTCCGAGTATCTCGGTTCCGGGGGGCGCCTCGAATGGCTGCATGGCCGGGTGGGCGGGCTCGAAGATGACGTCTGAACCGCGGTGGCGGATGCGCTTGACGGTCGCTTCGGGGGCGTCGCCGAACTCACTCGGCATCATGGCCGCAACCATCTCGCCCGAATGGGCGGTGGGTTGCTGGCGCACGACCACGTAATCACCGTCGAGGATGCCCGCCTCGATCATCGAGTCGCCGCTCACATGGAGCATGAACACGTTTCCGTCTCCGACGAGGTCGGCGGGGAACGGGTAGACGTCTTCGACCTGGGACTCGGCCAGTATGGGCTGCCCTGCTGCGATTCGGCCGAGCAGCGGGACCGATCGCGTGGGCCTCCGGTCGGCGGCCAGACCCGTGTCGGCATCGAACAGGACCTCGATAGCGCGCGGCTTTGTCGGGTCGATCCGCAGATATCCCTTGCGCTGGAGCGCCTGCATATGTGAGTGGGCGGTCGAGCTCGAGGCCAGCCCCATCGCATCGCAGATCTCGCGCACGGACGGCGGGTAGCCCCTGTCCGCGATCGTGTCGGCGATGAACTGCAGGGTCTGCCGTTGACGTTCGGTTAGTCCTTCGGCCACATTCTCACCTCTATGCTCGCTGGCTCCCCTTTTGTGCGGAGCCATCGGTGGTCGGGAGGTCCGGTCCAACAAACCTCGTGCACCCGGGTGGCGGGGCATGGGGCCCAACCTGCCGAACGCACGTTCCCTACTCTACGGGGCTCGCCGCCCGGGAGCAAGAACATACGTTCGATTTTTCGCTTGTGGGCGAACGTATGTTCGGCTAGACTATCGAACACAGGTTCGTGCAGGGAGCACCTGTTGCCTGCGGCCCGTACCCCGGTCTCGAGGCCCCGGGGTCAAAAAAGTGGGCCAGAAAAAGTGTCACAGCCGCTCACTAGCGTGGTCTGCAACGGCGAGAGCGATGAGGGAGAGGGTGACGAATGGCCATCAGAAGAGAAGAGCTGCATGAGTCCGAGGGAGTGGTCCTTCAGTTTCCCGGCGGCCATCGGCGCATCCGGACGAAGTATCTCGTGCGGAGGGTGGCCGTGGGCGCCGTGGTCGTGATCGTCGGAGCGGCGTTGGTGCACGACGGCACCCCTGGAACCGGGCGGCCGACCGGGCGGGCCGGGGCGGTCGTGGGGTCGGTTGCCCCGGGCGACACCCTCTGGGACCTTGCGCGTCGGTACTCTCCCCCCGGGGCCGACCCGAGGGCCTACGTCGACAGGCTGGTGAGCGCCAACCGCCTGACCGGCCGTCCCCTGCAGGTGGGGATGCGTCTCAAACTCCCCAAATAGGGTCACCCCTTTTACCGATCTCCCCTTGACCTGCGACTCACAGAAGCGTAGTTTCATCCATGCGATTTGGCACATCTGGTGTTTCCCTCCGGC
>JACDDL010000224.1 GCA_013817045.1 Actinomycetota bacterium
ATCCTGCTGGTGGTCGGCTTCAAACTCGCTCATCCCGCCGACTTCAAGCACGCTTGGGATATCGGCAAAGTGGATTTCGTGCTCATGATCGTCACCGCGTTCGCCGTGCTGCTCACCGACCTGCTGATCGGTGTCGCCACCGGGATCATTCTCGGTCTCCTATATGCCGTTTCCAAAGGGGCTGCGCCGGGCAACCTGTTCAAGCCCAACATAAAGGTCGAAGATGACGGTGCTCAGGTCACCGTCATCTTCCGGCGGGCGCTGGGGTTCCACAACTTCATCCCCGTGCGGAGCGTGCTCGACAACATGCCCCGCGGGCGCACCGTGACTCTCGATTTCAACGGAGTCCACTACGTGGATCCGACGGTGCTGGAGCGATTGCAGGACTTCGAGGTCGATTACGCCTTCGACGGCGGCACCGTCCGGCGCATCGGCGACGAGTCGCTGCGCGCGGGGCCCCACCCGTTCTCCACGCGTACGGCTCCCAAGGCAACGGTGTGACCGTGCATCCTGCTGGTGGAGGACGGTTCAGGTAAGCGCATGATCGTCGGGCGCGCGACGCGACCGAGGAGGCAGTCATCGGAATCCTAAGCGCCATCGTTTGGACACCGCTGATCGGACTCGCGGTGGTACTGATGATTCCCCAAGACAACCCCGCTCGGGTCCGCGCCGCAGCACTTGTGGCGGCCGCGGTCCCGCTGGCACTGTCGTTGAGCTTGCTCGCGGATTTCGATCGCGCCGACGCCACTCCCCAGTTTGGCGAGTCTCACACCTGGATCCCCGAGCTCGGGATGACCTACACGCTCGCAGTGGACGGGTTGTCTTTGCCCCTCGTTCTGCTGACCTCGTTACTGGTGTTCGTCGCGTTGCTGTCGTCTCTGCACATCGCTCGCAGTCCGAAGACCTTTTACGTGTGGGTGCTACTCCTGGAGTTCTCATGCCTTGGCGTCTTCGTGGCGCGCGACTGGTTCCTTCTGTACGTGTTCTGGGAGATCGCCCTCGTCCCGATGTTCTTCCTCATCGGATTGTGGGGAGGTCCACAGAAAGAGCGAGCAACGATGACCTATTTCCTGTACACGCTCGGAGGCTCGATCTTCATGCTGATCGGCATCTTCGCGGTGTATCTAGCGGCCGACCCTCACACGTTCGACATGGATGCACTTCAGGCCGCGAGCCACGGCTGGACCGCGGCCTTCCAGGTCGCCCCCTTCCTGGCGCTGCTGGCTGGCTTCGCGGTGAAGATCCCGATATTCCCACTGCACGGCTGGCTACCCCTGGCGCACGTCCAAGCGCCGGCGCCGGTGAGCATCATCTTGTCCGGAGTGATGCTCAAGCTCGGCGCCTACGGTTTGCTCCGCTCGACCGAGATCCTTCCCGAGGGGGTCCGAAGGATGGCGCCGCTCCTGTTCGCTCTGGCGCTGGTCAACATCCTCTACGGCGCGTTCCTGGCGTTCAGGCAGAGTGATGTCAAGGCCATCGTGGCCTTCAGCTCTATCAGTCACATGGGGTTCGTCCTTCTTGGTATCGCCGCGCTGAACCAGACTGGGTTTTCCGGAGCCGTCTTCATGATGATTGCTCACGGCATCGTCACGGGTTGCCTCTTCTTGTTGAGCGGTGTGCTCTACGAGCGCACCGGCACGCTTGCTCTCGATGAGATCGCCGGGGTGGGTTCTCGCATGCTGGCGTTCAAGGCCCTGTTCACGCTGACGCTTCTTGCTTCGATGGGTCTTCCGGGTCTGATCCAGTTCCCCGGTGAGGTGCAGGTCCTGCTCGGAGGGTTCGAAAGTTTCGGCCTTATCGTCCTGTTGGGGGCGGCTGGGATCCTGATAACTGCAACGTTCACGTTGCGCGTCATCGGCGGCGTCCTGGCCGACGATACCGAGAACCGGTGGGCGGGCTTGTCAGACGTGCGCGGCGCGGAGCTGGCCGCGATAACCCCCCTCGCGGTCCTCACCGTCATCCTGGGCGTGGCCCCTGGCATCGCGCTCGGGCTCTCCAACACCACGATCGAGACACTGATCGCGCGGTTCGGGTGAGCGAAACAGCTAATGGCTCGCCCTCCGGCGAGCGCCTCTCGAACCGTGAACAATTGATCGAAGTCATAGACCACCTCGGCCATCTGCTGCCGAGCCAGGGCCCGATAACGACCTTCGTCCATCACAACACCCTGCACGGACTGCAGCATCTTCCCTTCGACGAGGCACTGGTGGCGGCCGAGGGTTTCTTCGGCGCCATGGCGTACTTACCCGTCGGGGTGAGCCGCGCTCACTATCGAACGGGACGCATCACCGATGCCGACCTCGAGGCCGTGAAGGCCGGTCGTCCGGAGGCTGGCCAGGCCAAGGTCATCGGTACGATCGGGGTCAACACTGTCAACGACACAGACATACGCCGGCTGCACCTACTCCACGGCGTAAATCCGATCGACCCTTCCATGCTTCGTTTCCTGATCTCCGAACGCGACGCAACCCGGCGCTTGATCGACGATGTGCCGCCCGAAGCCAAGTCGCAAGGTCTGGGAAAGGCGACACACGAACTAAACGCCGGCCTCGACCGGGTGGGACGAGATGTCACGTTGGGTGACTGGTTGGGGCGGCTACTCAGTCTAGACATCGCGGCGGCCGTAAACGCCACGGCCCTGCAAGATCTCTCCGCCGGGAGCACTCCTCGCAAGAGTGTGACTGCGCTGCTCGAAGCGCTCGGCGTGCCCGCGGCGCGAAGAGGCGGCTACCTGAACCTCGTCGACCTGGCGCTGGCGAAGGTGCCGGACCCAGATCGAGACCGCGCCCGGCGGGTATGGCTCGCTGCCGAGGCCCGCTTCGTCACCCGCGTGGCCCGGCGTCATCTCGATCTGCCAGGCCACCTAGAGGCCATCGAGCGAAGCCTCCAGGTCGATCCCGAAGCTTATGCGGTCACATCGTTGTGGGCTGCCTGTCTAGCCGGCTTCGACGTCTTCGACCCGCTGTCACCGACCGACCCTCGTAGCCTGGACACCCGCGACCCGGACGCCTCCATAGATCGTCTCGGAGAGCTCTTCGCCACGATCCAGAGTGGGGGCGGGTCCGAGGTCCGCCTCGACCCCGAGGAGCGCGCCGACGTCGAGAACGCCGTGCGAGCCGTCCTCGAAGAGCTTAAAGCGCGCGTTGAAGCCGATCCGGCCCAAGCCCAAGACGCGATGTTGCGGGAAGCTGCCAGCGCTGCATGGTTCGCGCTCCATGATCTCGACGGCGGCAGCTACAGTCGTACGGGGCTCGATGCGCTGGTAGCCCTGGCGTCACTAGAACCCGGCAGTGAGGTCCCTGGCGTGGCGCGCCGGATCCTGATGAAAGATCCCCTGCGGGCTCTGCTCGCCGAGGTCAGCGCTCCCCTGGAGGCGGACCTCTCCCGCTTTGGACACGACCTCACTCATGCGGACCTGCTGTTGCGGTTGACCGGCCTCGATTCAACCGCGATGGTGAACCGCTACATGACCCGTGTTTGCGCCGCCTTCCTCGACCTCGGACAAGCGGCGTGGAGGATGCCGGATCGGACGCTTGGTTTTTACGGCGCGTGGCGCGCCTCGAGCGAGCACGACATGACCCTCGCCATCTCCGGACTGGGCGGGTCGCTCCCCAACGTCGCGGACCTTCCGGAAGACCCCGCGGAGACACTCATGCTTCAGCTCGACCGTCTCGGGGTCGAGCCGGACGACTGGCACGCGTACCTCGGAGGGATACTAGCTACGCTGCCGGGCTGGGCCGGGATGATGAACTGGCAGGGTAACAATCCCAATTTCCCGCCACAGAAAGCGCGGCCCACCGACCTCGTCCAATACCTCGCCGTGAGGCTCACCATCGAGGCGGAAGTGGTGCGCCAGAGCTTCAAACAAGCGATCGGGGTCGATGACCCTCACGTCGCGGTCTTATCCGAGCGGCTCCGCGCCGCTCCTGCCGAGTTCTACGTCCGCAGGGAGCTGCACCGCGGCCTGCTGCCGAGCATCGTGTCCCAAGAGGCGCGCGATCTCGAGCGAAGGGGCGGTAACAACGACGAGTGGTCGAACGTGGCCGTCCAAGCGTGGATCTGGAGCAATCAACCCGACGCGCGCGCGCGTCGCACGGTAGCGGACAAGGTGTGGCGGCTCTTCCGGCTGGCCCAACTCGCGGGATGGTCGGCCGAGGAAGTCCGGATGCTGTCACCGTCCACCCTAGATGGCATCCTTGCCACTCTCGACGCTTATCCCGAGACAGATCACCGGCCGGCATGGCTGGCAGCCTTCGAACGTCACTACCGGGAGGAGATCCTCGGAGCGCTAGCGACCAACCACGCCAAAGGCCGCTGGCAGGTTCGAGACCGAAGACCGAAGGCCCAGATCGTGTTCTGCATCGACGAGCGCGAGGAATCCATGCATAGGGCGGTCGACGAGCTCGACGCCGATTACGAAACCTTCGGCGCGGGCGGATTCTTCAACATGGCCATGGACTTCAGCGGTCTCGACGATCACGATGTCACCCCGCTTTGTCCTGCCGGCGTCGTCCCAACGAATCGCGTGAAGGAGGTGACTCGCGACGACGAGGCGTCTACCGCTATCGCCGAAAAGCGGCGCAACCGCCGCTTATGGCGTGAAACGGCTGAGAACTCTTATTGGGAGCTCAAGCGCAATGCCGTCTCGGGGTTATTCGTTACCCAGCTCGTCGGATTCGTCCAGGCCGTTCCGTTGAGCGGCCGCGTGCTCGCGCCCTGGAACTGGGGCGAGATCAAGGAACG
>JACDDL010000051.1 GCA_013817045.1 Actinomycetota bacterium
GGCCCCGGAGGATCCCGTCGTCATAACTCCAGAGCAGATCATTCAGGACTTCGCCGGTGGAAGCATGACCGGCTAGATCTCAGAGGCGGGGAACCCCAATCCCCGCCTCTTCTCCCGCCCGGCTAGAATTCAGGTCCTTCGACCTAGGCTGGGAGAAACGCATGAGCCGGAGCCGCAACCCCTTTGGAGCGAGGGCCTCCATGACCACGCCCTCGGGCGAGCTGTCCCTCTATCGTCTGGATGCGCTCGAGAGCGAGGCCGACGCCCGGCTCGACGGCATCCCCATGACCGTCAAGATCTTTCTGGAGAACCTCCTCAGAATGGTCGCAGCCGGTTTTGCCTCCGAGGACCTGGTCTCTTCCCTCGCGATGTGGGGACAGAAGCCGATCGAGGACCGGGAGTACCCCTATGCGCCGTCCCGCGTCATCCTCCAGGATTTCACCGGCGTTCCGGCCGTGGTCGACCTCGCCGCAATGCGGTCCGCGATCGAAAGGGAGGGTGGCGACCCCTCCAAGGTCGACCCTCTCGTGCCGGTGGACCTGGTGATCGACCACTCGGTGCAGGTGGACGCGTTCGGCACCCCCAGGGCGTTCGCCACCAATGTCGAGCGCGAATACGAACGCAATCACGAGCGCTACTCATTGCTCCGCTGGGCCCAGGGTGCATTCAACGGCTTCAGGGTCGTGCCCCCCGGATTGGGGATCGTGCACCAGGTCAACCTCGAGTACCTGGCCACGGTCGTCCGCACGATCAGCGAGGACTCGGGCGAGGTCGCCGTCCCCGACACGCTCGTGGGGACCGATTCACA
The DNA here is from genome assembly GCA_013817045.1 of Actinomycetota bacterium. Classification (GTDB taxonomy): domain Bacteria; phylum Actinomycetota; class CADDZG01; order CADDZG01; family WHSQ01; genus JACDDL01. The sequence continues at coordinate 809 of JACDDL010000051.1, forward strand.
CACGACGATGATCAACGGTCTCGGCGTGCTCGGCTGGGGCGTCGGCGGAATAGAGGCCGAAGCGGCGCTGCTCGGCCAGCCCCTGCCGTTGATCACGCCCAAGGTCGTCGGATTTCGCTTCTCGGGCGCCCTGGGGACCGGCATCACCGCAACCGACCTCGTGCTGACCGTCACTGAGATCCTGCGGAGCCACGGGGTGGTCGGCAAGTTCGTCGAGTTCTACGGTGAGGGACTGTCGAGCCTCAGCGTCGCCGACCGCGCGACGCTCGGCAACATGTCCCCCGAGTACGGCGCCACTGCCGCCTATTTCCCCGTCGACGATCAGACGCTCGAGTACCTCAGGCTCACCGGCCGGCCCGATGAGGTCATTCAATTGGCCGAGCACTACACGAAGGAGCAGGGGCTGTTTCGCACCGACGAGAGCCCCGACCCCGAGTTCAACGAAACCCTCGAGCTCGACCTCACCACGGTCGAGCCGAGCGTTGCCGGACCGAAGCGTCCGCAGGACCGTGTCGCGCTCCCGAACGTCTGGGCCAGCTTCACCGATGCACACCAGGACGCCGAGGACGATCCGCACGAGGTCGAGGTCGCTATGGAACCCCTCCAGGACACCGGGGAGGCCGCCGAGGGAGTGCGCATCCGCCACGGTTCGGTTGTGATCGCGGCGATCACGAGCTGCACCAACACGTCCAACGCGTCGGTGATGCTCGGCGCCGGCTTGCTCGCGCAGAAAGCATTGGATGCGGGGCTGAGGACGAAGCCGTGGGTCAAGACCAGCTTGGCGCCCGGCTCGCGCGTCGTGACGGAGTACCTCCAGAGCTCGGGGCTCATCGAGCCGCTCGAAAAGCTCGGCTTCCACGTCGTCGGTTACGGCTGCACGACCTGTATCGGAAACTCGGGCCCGTTGCCGCAGCCAATCTCCGAGGCCATCGACGCCAACGATCTCGCCGTCGTGTCGGTGCTCTCGGGAAATCGCAACTTCGAAGGCCGCATCCACCCGCAGGTGAAGGCCAGCTATCTCGCGTCGCCGCCGCTGGTGGTCGCGTACGCGCTTGCAGGCAGCGCAGACATAGACCTCAGCAGCGATCCCCTGGGCCACGACGCCGGCGGCAAGCCTGTGCATCTCGCCGACATATGGCCCAGCCCTGATGAGATCGTCGAAGCCATGACTTCGGTGAAGGCCGAGATGTTCAACGACGAATACGCAAAGGTGTTCGACGGCGACGCCCACTGGAAGGAGCTGCCCTCGCCGGAGGGCGCTCTGTACGAATGGGATCCGGAATCGACCTACGTGCGCGAGCCATCTTTCTTCACCGACCTGGGCCCCGAGCCGGCGCCGCTCGAGGACATCACCGACGCTCGTGTGCTTGCGGTCCTCGGCGATTCGGTGACGACAGATCACATCTCACCCGCAGGTTCGATCGCGCCGGCCTCGCCGGCCGGCAAGTATCTGCGGTCACATGACGTAGAAGTCGCCGACTTCAACAGCTACGGCTCCCGTCGGGGAAATCACGAGGCGATGGTCCGCGGGACTTTCGCAAACATACGCATCCGCAACGTGATGCTCGACTCCGGCAAGGAGGGGGGCTTCACCGTTTTCCTCCCCACCAGTGAAGAGATGCCGATCTTCGACGCGGCAGAGCGTTATGCGGAGGACGGCACTCCCCTCGTGGTAATAGCGGGGAAGGAGTACGGCTCCGGGAGCTCACGCGACTGGGCCGCGAAGGGGCCGCTGCTCCTGGGGATCAAAGCGGTCTTTGCCCAGAGCTTCGAGCGCATCCACCGGAGCAACCTCGTCGGTATGGGGATGCTGCCGCTGCAGTTCCTGCCCGGCGAAAGTCCCGAGTCACTCGGGCTGAACGGCACCGAGACGTTCGGCGTCACGGGGATCAAAGAGGGGCTCGAGCCGCATTCGGAGCTGACCGTCTCGGCGCGCCGGGAGGGAAGTGACGACATCGAGTTCACGGTGGAGTGCCGGATCGACTCCGAGGTCGAGCTCGACTACTACCGGCACGGCGGCGTTCTGCAGATGGTGCTCCGAAGGATGCTGGCCGAAAGCTGAGCCAAGGGCACTGGAGGGTTCGCTCCGGACTAACATTAAGGGTTACCGGGAACATCGTGCGTGCCTACTCGTCGCCATACGATGTGAGGCTCGCCTGAGATCTGCTCGTCGCCGTACTCAAACGTTGCTCGACCATCTCCGGCCCAGGTCATTTCGAAGATACCGTCGGCTCCCTGCACGCCCTTGACGCGGAGCCCTTTTCGGAAGGGCCTCTTTGCTTTGAGATCTTCCACAAACTTCTTGACGGCCGCTTTGAAGCGCTTCCTGCCCTCGGTAGAGAGCGCAGCGTGGTCCTTCTTGAACCGATTGGTTTCTCCGTAAGTCGGCAATCGCCCGGACTACGGACTACCCGTCGAGCGACTCGAGGAAGTCCTCATCCGTTTTGTAAACCTCCACTCGCCCTTCTGCGATGTCGAGGGAGGCCTCCGACTCACCCGCCTGCCAGCCCGCCGTCCAAAACCAAGCTTGGGTTGCGTCGACCACCTTCTGGGGCTTCAAGAGAATCCCCTCCGGTACCATCTCCACTTCGACCGGGTCTCCCTCCTCCAGGTGGGCGCGCTCACGGATCTCGCGTGGGATCGTGACCTGGCCCCTCGCTCTCACTCTGATATCCGCCATAGGGGACTCCTCTCTATGTCTCAAGTCTACCCATAATCAGAAAATCCGACATTCTGAAACTCCCGACCCGCCAAGGTTGCTTTAGTAGGAAGCGGCAGCCAAGAGCTTGACTGCGAAATGGCAGGGGAAGCTTCGATTTGTTCGTTTCGGAGTTGTTTTGGGTGCCGGTGTGGTTGCGCTGGGTCTAGCACCTATCGCTGGAGCCGAGACTGCCCATACCTGCTTTGGCCAAACTGCGACCATGGTCGGCACCGACGATTCAGAATTCATGTACGGCAGCGACCGGGGCACCGATGTGATCGTGGGGCTGGACGGGGGAGACGAGATCGACCGCGAATCAGGGCGATTACTTGTGCGGCTCTAACGGGTTAGACAGCATATCCGGGGGGCTGGGCATCGACTGGCTCGCGGGCGGGCAGGACAGGGTGTTCTGCATGCTGTCTTCCCACCCATCTACGTCCCCGGTGAAGCAGCTCGGCAAAGTGACGTTGTGCGGTTGATAAGTCAGCGGCGTGCTAGCGCTTGCTGTATTGCGGGGCTTTGCGTGCTTTTTTCAGTCCGTACTTGCGGCGTTCCTTTTCGCGCGCGTCGCGCGTCAGGAAACCGGCCGACTTCAGGACCGGACGCAGGTCCGGGTCCAGGTTCACGAGGGCGCGGGAGATCGCATGACGGAGCGCGCCGGATTGCCCGCTGGCGCCGCCGCCCTGGATCTTGACCAGGATGTCATAGCGGCCCTCGGTGCTCGTTATCCGCAGTGGTTCGGTGATGATCATGCGGTGGGTGGCGCTCGGAAAGTAGTCCTCGATCGGCCGCCCGTTTATGGACCACCGCCCCGTGCCTTCCATGAGGCGCGCCCGGCAGACCGCTTCCTTGCGTCGTCCGGTTGCAGCCGCCAATTCGTTAGGCACCCAGGACCTCCTCGATCGTGTGCGCCTGCTCGAGGTTGCGAGGGGCGGCGACCGGCTTGACATCGAGAGGCTTTGGGTTCTGCGCAGCCTGGGCATGTTCCGGCCCGGCGTAGACCTTCAACTTCTTGAGCATTGCGTTTCCCAGGCGGTTGCGCGGAAGCATTCCCTTGACCGCCTTCTCGATGGCCATTTCCGGTCGGGTTGCCATCAGCTTGGAGTAGGGCACGGATTTCAAGCCGCCCGGATACCCGGAATGGCGGTAGTGCTGCTTCTGCAACAGCTTGTTGCCGGTGAGGATCACCTTCGAGGCATTGATAACTACTACGTGATCGCCGGTATCCAGATGAGGAGCAAAATAGGGCTTGTTCTTGCCGCGCAGGATCTTTGCGATCTCGGCGGCAAGACGGCCCAACACGACTCCATCGGCGTCGATGAGCCACCACTCGCGCGTTACTTCGCTTGGTTTCGTTGAATGGGTCTTCAATGCGTGTCCTTCGGTGTTCGAGCAGGCTGCCGAACGAACCTGCGTCCGGGGAAAAATCAGGATAACGGCACTATCTGAACGGGTCAAACGGGCGGCTCCACCCGTCATCGTATTCGACCGAGACGAGGCAGAGGCCATGGGGCGGGGCAACAGGCCCTGCCGCACCGCGATCTCTGCTCGCCAGGACCGCAGGTATGTCGTCGGGAGAGCCGCGGCCCTCCCCCACCCGAATCAAGGTCCCCGCCAGCGACCGGACCATCTGGCCGATGAACGAGCTCGCCCTGGCGCGAAGCCTGAGCAGGTGTCCGCTCTGGGTCCAGCGAAGCTCCCAGAGATTGCGCTGTGGGCTGAGCGCCTCGGCCACCCGGCCGAAGGCGGAAAAATCGTGCTCGCCGACCAGATGTCCGCATGCCTCGTTCATGGCCGGCACATCAAGGGTATCCGGATGATGGAGGGAGGAGCCGGCCAACCATGGATCGTGGACCGGCGCCTGCAGAACCGCGTAGACATAGGTTCTGGAGCGAGCGCTGAACCGAGCGTGCCAATCCTCAGGTACCCGGATGACGCTGTTGACCGCGATCGAGGGGCCGCACAGGCGGTTCAGCGACATATGGAGGCCGGCGAGGTCGGCGTCGTCGGCCACCCCGGGGACACCCATCACCTGGCCGAGGGCATGGACCCCCGCATCGGTACGGCCGGCCCCCACGGTGTCGGGGCGAACTCCGAGCACCTGCTCGAGAGCTGCTTCGATCTCCCCCTGAACGGTGCGTGCTGCGGCCTGGCGCGCCCAACCGCGGAAGGGGGCGCCGTCGTAAGCGATGTCCAGGCGCAGGTTCAGCTCTTGCCGGGCTCCGCTTGATCGTCCCCGGCGTCGGGGGAGCCGGAATCGGCGCCGCCCTGCTCGTCGTCCGGGGTTGCCTCGTCGTCCGGGGTTGCCTCGTCGTCCGGGGTTGCCTCGTCGTCCGGGGCCGTCTGCCGATCGCCGATTGCAGCCGCCCCGGCGGCCTGCGACTGCGCCGGCTTGTCCTCGGGAAGCTCCGATGGGCGGCGTCGGCCCGGACGCCGCAATCGTCGGCGGCCTCGTTCACCCCCGGCGTCGGCCTCGTCCCCACCGGATACGACGCCGGAGTCGACGAGCTCGATGAGAGCCATGTGCGCCCCGTCCCCGTTGCGCTGCCCCAGCTTCAGGATGCGGGTGTAGCCACCATTGCGCGCAGCGAAACGCGGTCCGATGTCGGCAAACAGCTTGTGGACCACGGCGCGATCCTCGATCACGGACAGCACCTGGCGCCGGTCGTGAATGCCACCCTTCTTCGCCTTGGTTATGAGGCGCTCGGCATAAGGGCGCAGAAGCTTTGCCTTGGCCTCTGTGGTCCTGATCTTCTCGTGCTCGAACAACGACAGGGCAAGGTTGGCGAGCATCTGACGCTGGTGCGATGGAGAAGAACCGAGACTGGGACCCTTTTTCGGTTGGGGCATCAGAAGTCTCTTTCGGCGAGGCTGAGGCTCATCTCCTCGAGCTTCCCCTTCACCTCGTCGATCGACTTCTGTCCAAAGTTGCGGATCTCGAGCAGGTCCTGCTCGGACTTCTGCACCAGCTCACCCACGGTGGTGACGTTCTCCCGCTTGAGGCAGTTGTAGGAGCGCACCGTCAGATCGAGATCTTCGATGGGGGTGCCCAGCACACCCGATTCGGCGTCTCCACCTTCCTCGGGGCCTATCACGAGCCCGCCTTCACCCTCACCGACAGCGGCAAAGAGCTGGAACAACTCGACGAGGGTTGATCCCGCAGCAGATAGAGCGTCGGCTGGCGCCATGGAACCATCGGTCTCGACGTCGAGTATGAGGCGATCGTAGTTCGTCATCTGAGCGACGCGGGTAGGTTCCACCTCGTAGGTGACCCGCTTGACCGGCGAGAACAACGCGTCGATCGGTATTGCCCCGATGGCCTCCTTGGGCGCAGTCGCCGCGGGCACGTAGCCACGACCCTGCTCGACCCTCAGCTCCATTCCCAGGGTCGATTTGCCGTTAAGTGTGGCGATGTGGTGATCGGGGTTGAAGATCTCGAGCCCCGCCGGCAACTCGATGCTTCCGGCCGTTACATCGGCGGGTCCGGTGACTCGCAGATACACGGTCGTCGCTTCCTCATTGTCGCTGCGGATGACGAGCTCTTTCAAATTCAGGACTATGTCGGTGACGTCCTCCTTGACGCCTTCGATCGTGGAGAACTCGTGCAGAACCCCATCGATCTTCACCTGCGTCACGGCGGCCCCGGGTATGGAGGACAACAGCGTGCGGCGCAGAGCAACACCGAGCGTGTAGCCAAAGCCGGGCTCGAGCGGCTCGATCATAAATTTGCGCCGCGCCTCATTGATCTCCTCTTCGGAGATCTGGGGGCGCTGGACTACCAAGAGATCCATGAAGCTCCTTCCCAACACGGAGCCATCTGCTCCGGTGATGATCTGCGTCTTTACTTCGAGTAGTACTCGACGATCAGCTGCTCTTGAACGGGCACGTCCATCTGCTCGCGTTCCGGCAAAGCGACGACCTCGACGGTCATCTCCCGCAAATTCGAACGAAGCCACTCCGGAACGGGACGGCCCTCGTGGAACGCTGCGTTCTCGATGATCCTGCCCATGCTCTTCGAGCGATTACGAACTGCAACGACGTCGCCGGATTTCACCCGGAACGAGGGGATGTTCACCTTCTTGCCGTTCACCTCGAAGTGACCATGGCTCACGAGCTGGCGGGCCATCGATCGGTTCATCGCAAGTCCAGAGCGGTGCACGACGTTGTCGAGCCGGGATTCACATATCCGGATGAGCTCTTCACCGGTCACGCCCTTGGAGCGAGCCGCCTCCTCGTAATAGCTGCGGAACTGCTTCTCGAGAACTCCGTAGAAGCGCTTTGCCTTCTGCTTCTCCCGGAGCTGAAGGAGGTACTCGGACTCACGAACGCGTGCGCGCCCGTGCTCCCCGGGAGGTGGACGGCCCTTCTCGATCGGGCATTTGGGCGACTCACACCGCGTGCCCTTCAAGAACAGCTTCATCTTCTCCCGACGGCATCGTTTACACCGGGGACCTAGCTCTCTGGACATACGGCTACACACGCCTCCTTTTGCGGGGGCGGCACCCGTTGTGCGGCACCGGAGTCACGTCCTTGATGACTATGACCTCGAGCCCGGAGGCCTGCAGCGACCGAACGGCGGTCTCGCGGCCCGAACCGGGCCCCTTGACCTCGACGTCGACCCGCCGGACACCGTGCTCCTGGGCCCGCCTGGAAGCCGCTTCGGCTACAAGCTGGGCGGCGTACGGCGTGGACTTACGCGACCCCTTGAAACCGACATTCCCCGAGGACGCCCACGACAGAACGTTGCCTTCGAGATCGGTTATCGAGATGACGGTGTTGTTGAACGTCGACTTGATATGGGCGACCCCATGAACAACGTTCTTCTTCTCACGCCGTCGCGTCTTCCTGGTGCTCTTTTTGGGAGGTGCCAAGTCTCTTATGCCCCCTAGCTACTTGGTCTTCTTCTTGCCGGCGACGGCCTTCTTCGGTCCTTTGCGCGTGCGGGCGTTCGTATGGGTCCGCTGCCCGTGAACCGGCAAACCGCGCCGGTGGCGCAGTCCCTGATAGGACCCAATCTCGATCTTTCGCTTTATGTGCTGGTTGACCTCACGCCGAAGGTCTCCTTCGACGCTGAGGTTGTTGCCGATCCATTCCCTGATGCGGACGACTTCTTCGTCCGTCAGATCTCGCACGGGTGTGGCCGGGTTGACCGACGTGCCCCTGCAGATGTCCATGGCCTTGGTGTCACCGATGCCATAGATATAGGTGAGACCGATGTTCAGACGCTTGTCCCTTGGAAGATCAACTCCCGCAATACGTGCCAACTGGCCCCCTTATCCCTGTCGTTGCTTGTGTCTGGGGTTCGAGCAGATCACCATCACCGTGCCATGACGCCTGATGATCTTGCACTTGTCGCATATTCTTTTCACGCTTGGACGCACCTTCATCTCGGGCACACCTCTACTTGTAGCGGTAAACCACTCGGCCACGGCTCAGGTCGTACGGAGACAGCTCGACGAGAACGCGATCGCCGGGAAGTATCCGGATGTAGTGCATGCGCATCTTTCCCGAGATATGAGCCAGCACCCGGTGGCCGTTGTCCAACTCGACCCGGAACATGGCGTTCGGGAGCGGCTCGATGACGGCGCCCTCGACCTGGATGCCCTCTTCCTTCTGGGAAGTCTTGTCTTTGTTCTTCGCCACGCGCGGCTTTCTTGACTAGACGATTCTTTGGCCGGCCGACCCCGCGGAGAAGAAACCTGGCAATAACTCTGGGGAGCGGGCCGACGCCCAAGGATAGCAGACGCGTTTGTGCAGGTCGAGCGCCTCTGACCGGGCGCCCGGCCACACCCACAATAGCCCTTTGCTCGCCGGGCGAAGGTTGGATCAACAGGCGCCGAGGGCGACCGGCGGCCGCGCATGGGCGCGGCTGGTGAGGACCTCATGGCCCTCGGTCAGGATCGCCACCGTGTGCTCGAAGTGAGCCGAGGGCGTCCCATCTGCGGTAACCACCGTCCAGCCGTCATCCAACGCCAAGGTGGCCGCCCCCCCGGCATTGATCATGGGCTCGATTGCGAGCGTCATGCCCGCGCCGAGCACCTCCCTGCGACCCGGAGGACCGTAGTTGGGGATTTGAGGGTCCTCGTGTAGCGAGCGCCCCACCCCGTGGCCGACGTACTCTCGCACAACGGAGAAGCCGGCCCCCTCGGCGACCTGCTCGACTGCGTGACCCACATCACCCAGGCGCGCCCCGGGCCTGCACTGTGTTATCGCCGCCTCGAGGGCGGCCTCGCTCGCCCTCAACAGAGCCGCCTTACCGGGGTCCACCTGCCCCACCGGAAAGGTCCACGCCGAATCCACGTGCATGCCGCCGTACAGAACACCGACGTCCAGGGACACGATGTCACCCTCCTCGAGCACCAAGGGGCCGGGAATCCCGTGAACGATGACATGGTTCGGCGAAGTGCAGATGGAAGCCGGAAAGCCCCTATAGCCCTTGAATGAGGGCTTGGCGCCCTGCGAGGTTATCGACCTCTCGGCAATGGCGTCGAGCTCGCCCGTGGTGACCCCCGGACGCAACGCCTCTTCGAGGCGGTTGAGTGTGCCGACGAGGATTTCCCCGCCTCGCCGCATGAGCGCGATCTCTTCGCTGGACTTCTTGTAGATCATCGGTGACTCACCCTTTTGAGGTCTCGCTTGATTCGCTCGAAAATGGCACCCGGAGAGCCCTTGCCGTCGATCCGGCGAAGAAGGCCATGCTCCTCGTAGAAGTCGGCCAAAGGGGCGGTTTCATCATAGTAGGTCCTCAGCCTCTTCCGGATGGCTTCTTTGTCGTTGTCATCGCTGCGCTCGACGACCTCGCCCCCACAAGCGTCGCAGACTGAATCCTCCTTGGGTGGCACGTCCACGTGGTAGTTACGACCGCAGCTCGAACACACCCTGCGCCCCAGGATCCGGTGAAGGGACACGTCCTCGGGAACCTCCAGCAGAAGGGCTGCGTCGAGTGAGGCGTCCAGGTCCGCTGAGAGCCTATCGAGCGCTTCAGCCTGGCCGATGTTGCGGGGGAAGCCGTCGAGCAGCCAACCCGATGCCGTGTCTTCCTGAGCAAGCCGATCTCGAACCAGGCGCACCGTCAGGCGATCGGGCACGAGATCGCCGTTGTCGACGTAGACTTTGACGTCCCCGCCAAGGTCGGTGCCCTGGGCGATCGACCACCGGAAGATGTCACCGGTTGAGATAGCAGGTATGCCCCACTCCTCCGATATGAGGCTTCCCTGGGTGCCCTTACCCGCCCCCTGCGGTCCGAAGATCACCAACCGCACTAGCCGAACACCTACTTGAGGAAGCCTTCGTAGTGCCGCATCGTGAGCTGCGACTCGATCTGCTTCATGGTCTCGAGCGTCACTCCGACGGTGATGAGTATCGATGTCCCCCCGAAGGGCAGGGCGCGGATGTTCTGCGTAGCCGTAAAGACCGAAGGCAGCAGCGCGATCGCTGCGATGAACAACGCGCCCGGAAGGGTGATCCGGGTGAGGATACGGTCGAGATACTCCGCCGTCTGCCTGCCCGGGCGTATCCCGGGGATGAACCCGCCGTATTTCTTCATGTTGTCGGCCACATCGGTTGGATTGAACGAGATCGCCGTGTAGAAGTAGGCGAAGAAGACGACCATCGTGCCGTAGAGAATCATGTACAAGACGCTCGATGAGTTGACCAGATAGTTGGAGATGAAGTTCTGGATGGCCTGGTTCTGGATAACGTTTTGGAGCAGCGAGGGAATGTAGAGCACGCTGGACGCAAAGATGATCGGGATGACGCCTGCCTGGTTGACCTTGAGTGGGATGTAAGTCGAGCTCCCTGCATACATCTGCCGGCCGACCACCCGCTTTGCATACTGGACAGGAATTCGTCGTTGACCCTGTTCCATCGCCACGATTGCGACGATTATTCCGATCCCCATCAGACAGATCACGAGAAAGATCCCCCAGCCCTTCTGCGCCAGGATCGCCTGCCCCTCGCTCGGCAGCGTCGACACGATCGAAGCGAAGATCAGTATCGACATACCGTTGCCGATTCCCCTCTGCGTTATGAGCTCTCCCAGCCACATGATCAGAGCGGTGCCTGCCGTCAAGGAAAGGACCACGAGGGCGACACGCGGTGGGGTGAAGTTAGGGATGAGGTCCACGGTCGTCGCCCCGGTCTGCAGCCCTCCGCTGTGGAACAGAAAGGCCAAACCCGTCGATTGAAGCAGCGCCAGCACCACGGTCAGATAGCGCGTCGTCTGAGTGATCTTCTTGGTGCCGGTCTCACCCTCCTTCGACCACGCCTCGAGCTTCGGGATCACTACGGTCAAAAGCTGCATGATGATCGACGAGGTGATGTAAGGCATGATCCCCAGAGCAAAAATGGCCATCTGGGTCAGGGCGCCGCCAGAGAACAGGTTGATGAATTGGAACACACCGCCCTGCGCCCCTCGCGAGAAATCCTGAGCCGCCTGTACATTGATCCCGGGGGTGGGGACGTGGGCGCCGAAGCGGTAGACGGCAATTATCAGAAGCGTGAAGAGGATCTTCTTTCGAAGGTCGGGAATCCTGAAGGCGCTGGCGAACGCACCCAGAAGATTCATCGAGCTGCCTTCGGCCCCGCGGGGGCCGTCGAGATGACCTCGGCCGAGCCACCTGCGGACTCGATCTTGGTTTTCGCCGAGGAGCTGAATGCGTGGGCTCGCACGGTCTTTGCGCCCGTGATTTCCCCCCGGCCGAGAATCTTGATCAGCGAATCGCGCTTGTGGAGCAGGCCGGCGGCTCGGATCTCGTCCGGCCCCAGCACCGAGCCGGACAGGCCCTCGAGGTCGTCGAGATTCACGGCGCCGTAGCCAATTCTGTTCGGGGGCCTGAAGCCCTTCAGCTTCGGTACCCGCCGCAACAGCGGCATCTGACCACCCTCGAAACCGGCCGGGACGGAGCCACGGGCTTTCGTTCCCTTGCTACCGCGGCCGGCCGTCTTGCCGTGTCCCGACCCCTCCCCGCGTCCAACGCGCTTGGCGGCCTTGCGAGACCCGGGAGGTGGCTTTAGCTCATGAGGCTTCATGTCGTGCGACTCCAGTACGTGAACGATGTTCCTCGAACCATGTGTATCAGGCCTTCCGTTTTAGGGGTTCAGCTCCCCGAGGGAGACGCAGTCTTGAGCAGATAGGGGGGCGCCACCTCTTCGGGCCTCTTGCCGCGTTTGCGGGCGACCTGCTCGGCGGTGGTCAAGCTCTTGAGCCCCTTCATCGTGGCGTGCACGATGTTGATGGCATTGTCCGATCCCAGCGATTTCGAGAGGATGTCGCGGATTCCGGCACACTCGACCACCGCGCGTACCGGACCACCTGCGATGACGCCCGTCCCCGGTGATGCCGGCTTGAGCAGCACAACACCTCCGGAGTCCTCCCCCGTGATCTGGTGGACGATTGTCTGACCGACCATCGGAACCCGGAAGAAGTTGGCCTTCGCCTCCTCCACGCCCTTTTGGATTGCGGCCGGCACCTCACGCGCTTTTCCGTAACCCACGCCGACCTGACCGGCGCCGTCGCCGACAACCACCAAAGCCGTAAAAGAGAACCTGCGGCCACCCTTTACGACCTTGGACACGCGGTTAATCGATACAACCCGCTCCTCGTACTGCATGCGGTCGTCGTCACGAGACGAACGGCCACGACCAGCTCGTCCCATCAGCTGCTCCCTCTGTAGGTGTCATCGTGTCTTGTGGTCACAGTTCCAGACCACCTTCTCGTGCTCCATCGGCGACCGCCTGCACCTGACCGTGATATTTGAAACCCCCGCGATCGAAGGTCACCTTGCCGACTCCGGCGGTCTTCGCCGCCTCCGCGACAGCCAGCCCGACCTCTTTGGCCTTCTTTTTCGGATCGCCCGAGGCGCCGTCGCCGAGAGTCGACGCTGCTGCGAGCGTCCTGCCTGCGACGTCGTCGATCACCTGCGCATAGATGTGTCTGTTCGATCGATACACCGCAAGCCGGGGACGCTCCGGGGTGCCGGCTACCTTCTTCCGGACACGGCGGTGCCTCGCGGAGCGTGCCTTGGCCCTCAGTTCGGTCTTCATGCAATTACCACCTCTAGCCGCCCGCCTTGGCGGCTTTGCCGGCCTTACGGCGGATGTATTCGCCTTCGTAGCGGATTCCCTTGGCCTTGTAGGGTTCGGGAGCCCGGATGGATCGAACCTCGGCGGCCACCTGGCCGACCAGCTCTTTGTCAATCCCGCGCACGGTTATCCGTGTGGGGGTGGGGACTTCGAACTCGACGCCGTCGGGAGCGGGCTTCCTGACCGTGTGCGAGTAGCCCACTGCGAGCTCGAGGTCGCCGCCCTGCTTCTGGGCTCGGTAACCGACCCCGTGGATCTCGAGGCGCTTCTCGAATCCGCGCGTTACGCCTTCGACCATGTTGGCGACCAAGCTCCGGATCAGGCCGTGCAGCGCCCTTACCTCACGCGCCTCGCTCTGTCGCCTTACGTGGATCGTGTCGTCGGTGTGTTCGATTGCGATCCCCGCCGGGATCGCCCGATGCAGCTCGCCGCGGGGGCCGTTGACATGAACGGCGTTCGCAGTGACGCTGACGCTGACGTCATCGGGAACCGCTATGGATGTTAATCCAACTCGTGACACAGTTCGCTTCCTTCTTCCCTAGTCACCAGATGTAGGCGATCACTTCACCGCCGACCCTCGCCTTTCGAGCCTGTCTGTCTGTCATGATGCCCTGGGAGGTCGAGATGATCGCCACGCCCAATCCACCGAGAACCCGCGGAAGCTCCCGCGACCCCTTGTAGACCCGGCGGCCGGGCGTCGAAACGCGGCGTATACCTGCAATCGCCCGGTCTCGTTCCTCGGAGTACTTCAATCTTATCTTGATGCTCGGGTGCCCGTTCTCGCTCACCGTCTCGACTCCGGAGACGAACCCCTCATCCAGCAAGATGTGGGCGATATTCTCCTTGAGCTTCGAAGCTGGGATGGTCACGTCATCGTGCATCGCAGAGGAAGCATTGCGAACCCTGGCCAGCATGTCGGCGATGGGATCTGTCATCGTCATCGGATCACCAGCTCGCCTTCGTGATTCCCGGAACTTCCCCGTTGTGGGCCATGGTGCGGAAGCAAAGGCGGCACAAACCGAACCTCTTGTAGACCGCGCGTGGCCGGCCACAACGCTTGCACCTCGTATAAGCCTGCACCTTGTACTTGGGCTGCCTCTGCGCCTTCATGACCAGCGCCTTTTTCGCCATCTAAGCTGTCACCGCCTGAAACTCGATCATCTCTTTAACCCGTCTGCCTGAAGGGAAGCCCCAAAACCGTCAAGAGCGTCCGGCCGGCCGCGTTGTCCTTGGCCGTCGTCACAATCGTTATGTCCATGCCGCGTGTCGCGTCGATGTCGTCGTAGTCGATCTCGGGAAACACCAGCTGCTCGGTCAAGCCCATGGAGTAGTTTCCGTGTCCGTCAAAAGACGCTGGATTCAAGCCCCGGAAGTCCCTGGTGCGGGGAAGCACTACCGACACCA
>JACDDL010000052.1 GCA_013817045.1 Actinomycetota bacterium
CCTTCACATCCTGCTCCTCTCATGTTCGCCGTACCGAACAAACCCTATTAGGCGAGGCTATGTTAGGAGGCCCTAACCTCGGACGTCAAGCGCCCCGAGCCGGCAAGTTCCCTCGTTTACCTTTTGACAGACCGACCCGGAAGCCTCTAACCTCTGAGCACCCACTGGGCAACGGCGCTCTGCTGATAGGCAGGGCGCCTTTTTTTGTGCCGAGGACCCCATTGAGACCCTACGAACGCGAACGAGACGCATGTGGAATCGGCTTCGTGGCCGACGCCGAAGGGCGGTCGTCCCGGGGCATCGTGGACGCCGCCCTCGATGCGCTCTGCCGGGTAAAGCACCGCGGAGCGGTCGCCTCCGATCGTTTCACCGGCGACGGAGCGGGACTGCTGCTCCCTCTTCCGCCATGGTTGGCCGGTCACGGAGACGAGGACGGCCGCGCCGGGGTGGCGATGTTGTTCTTCGACCGGACCGATCCCGGCCCCGGCAGGGCGGCCGTCGAAGCCGCGTGCGCGGACGAAGGGCTCGAGGTCACCGGGTTCAGGGAGGTGCCGGTAAACCCCTCGGCCCTCGGCGCGCAGGCGCGCGCTTCGGCCCCCTGTATCGAGCAGGCGACCCTGAGATGCCCCGTCGGCGGCGGCGGCGACGCTCTCGAGCGGCGAGCCCTTCTGGCGCGCCGCAGGATCGAGCGCTCGGCGCGCCGGGACGGTCTCGGGCTCTACGTCGCCTCCCTGTCGTTCAAGACGGTCGTCTACAAGGCCCTGTGCGCGGCCGACGCCCTTCCGAGCTTCTACCCGGACCTGGCCGACGAGCGCTACGAGGCGTGGTTTTCCCTGTTCCATCAACGGTATGCGACCAACACCCTGCCGACGTGGGCGCGGGCACAGCCGTTTCGCCTCCTGGCCCACAACGGAGAGATCAACACCATCCGAGGCAACGCCGCGGCGATGACGGCGCGCGCCGGGCGCCTCGGCGGTGGCCTGCCGGATGGGCTCATGCGTCCGGCGGTGGACGAGGACACCTCCGATTCCGGCATTCTCGATCAGACGCTCGAGCTGCTGCTGCGAGGGGGCCGGGACCTTGCCCATGCCGCCGCCATGCTCATCCCCCCGGCGTGGGCCAACGACCCGGATCCCGAGGTACGTGATTTCTACCGCTGGCACGAGTGCCTGACCGAGCCGTGGGACGGGCCGGCGGCGGTCGTCATGGCGGACGATGACCGCGTCGTCGCACGACTCGACCGCAACGGTCTGCGGCCGCTTCGGGTGGCCCTGTGCGACGACGGCCTGGTCGCGTGCTCCTCGGAGGCGGGCGCGGTCGGCACGCGGGGCCACGGCCCGGTGACCCGGACCAGGCTCGGGCCGGGTCAGGCGTTGGTGGTGGATCCGGGGGCCGGCGGAGTGATTCACGACCCCGAGGTCAAAGCCGGGCTGGCGCGTCGCGCGCCCTACGGTGACTGGCTCCGTCGCCGCGCACGAACCAGGTCACCGGGCGAACCGGTTGAGGAGGCGGGGCCCGACGTGCTGGCTCGCCAGGTCGCAGCCGGATACACCAAAGAGGAGTTCACCGTGGTCATCCGGCCGATGGCCGTGGACGGAGCCGAGCCGACCTCGTCGATGGGAGACGACACCCCTCAGCCACCGCTCTCGGGCCACGGCAGGCCGGTGTTCTCCTTCCTCAAACAGCGCTTCGCCCAGGTGACGAACCCGCCCATCGATCACCTTCGGGAGCGTCACGTCATGTCCATCGCCATCCGTCTCGGAGCGCGCAGCCCACTCCTCGAAGAGCGCCCCGACGCGGCCGCGCTGTGGCACTTTCCCTCGTTCCTCCTGCATCCGTCGGCGATCGCCGGGCTCCTCGCCGACGGGGCGGTTTCTCTTGACGCCTCCTTCGAGATTACCGACGGCCCCGCCGGCCTCGCCGCGGCCTGCCGGCGCGCCGCGGAGGATGCCTGCGCGGCGGTAGCGGCGGGGGCGTCCTGCCTCGTCGTGTCCGATCGGCACGCCGGCCGGGAGCGAGCGCCGGTGCCGTCGGCCCTGTGCGCGGGGGCGGTGCATCACGGGCTGATGCGCGCCGGACTCCGCTCGCAGACCGGCATCGTGGTGGTCGCAGACGATGTGCGCGAGTCCCATCATGCCGCCTGTCTGCTCGCCAACGGGGCCGACGCCGTCTGCCCCACGCTGGCCCTCGAGTCCATCGTCGACCTCGCCGGCCGGGGGCGGCTCGGAGGCGACGCGGGGCCCGGCGAGGCCCAGGAAAGATTCGTGGGCGCCCTCGAAAGCGGCGTCCTGAAGATCATGTCGAAGATGGGAATCTCGACGGTTGACTCATACACCGGCGCCCAGATCATCGAGGCCGTCGGGCTCGGCCCCGATGTCATCAACACCTGTTTCTCCGGCGTTGCGTCAGCGCTCGGGGGCCTGTCGTTCGGAGATCTTGGGGAGGACGTCCTCCAGCGTCATCGGGCGGCCTGGGCCACCGGCGCCCGCCTCGCCAACCCGGGTGGGGTGAAGTTCAAGCGCGGAGGTGAGTTCCACGCCTTGAATCCGGAGGTCGTCGACGCCCTCCACGAAGCCGCGGGGGTGACCGATCTCGACGACGACAGACGCTCGCCTCAAGAACGTGAGATGGCGGCCGCCCACGCACTGCAGCGGGCGGTCAAGGGGATCGACGGCGCCTACAGCCGGTTCTCGGAACTGTCGGACGGCCGGCCACCAAGTGAGCCCCGCGATCTTCTCGACTTCGCCGCTGCGGAGGTCCCGGTTCCACAGGACGAGATCGAGCCGGCCGAGGACATCGCCCGCCGCTTCTCCACCGGGGCGATGTCCCACGGCGCGCTTTCGGCCGAGTCGCACGAGACGCTCTCGATCGCGCTCAACATGATCCGCGGCATGGCCAACACCGGGGAGGGCGGCGAGGCGCCCGAGCGCTTCCGCGACGAGCGCAACTCCGGCATCAAGCAGATCGCGTCCGGGCGGTTCGGAGTCACGCCCGAATACCTCGCCTTCGCCGGCGAGCTCCAGATCAAGATGGCGCAGGGCTCCAAGCCGGGTGAAGGCGGGCAGTTGCCCGGCAAGAAGGTGACTACCGAGATCGCCCGCCTGCGGCACACCGTGCCCGGGGTCGGGCTGATCTCGCCGCCGCCCCACCACGACATCTACTCCATCGAGGATCTCGCGCAGCTCATCTTCGACCTCAAGCAGGCGAACGAGCTCGCCGCCGTCTCGGTCAAGCTGGTGTCCTCCGAAGGGATCGGCACCGTCGCCGCCGGGGTGGTCAAAGGGCTCGCCGACGTCGTCCACATCTCGGGCGGCGACGGCGGCACCGGCGCAAGCCCGCTCTCGTCGATCAAGAACGCCGGCATGCCGTGGGAGACGGGCCTCGCCGAGACCCAGGCGGCGCTGGTGGCCAATGGGCTGCGGGGCCGGGTTCGGCTGCGCGTGGACGGGGGCCTCAAGACCGGGCGTGACGTCGTCATCGCCGCTCTGCTCGGCGCCGATGAATTCTCCTTCGGCACCGCCACGCTCATCGCCCAGGGATGCATCCTCGTCCGCACCTGCCACCGGGACACCTGCCCGGTCGGGATCGCCACCCAGAATCCGGCGCTGAGGGCCAAGTTCGCCGGCACGCCCGAGATGGTTGCGCGCTACCTGCTGCTGGTGGCACAGGAGGTGCGGCTGCTGCTGGCAGCCCTCGGGCTTCGGAGCGTCGACGAGGCGGTCGGGCGCAACGACCTATTGGCCCGGAGAGAGCCCGGCGAGCGGCGCGCCGGCCGCCTCGACCTCAGCACGCTGCTGGCCCGCGACGGGGGGGCGGAACGCCGGTTCACGGGTGGACTGGCTCTGCAGAAGCCCCGCTCCCGGCTCGGGGACCGGTTGTTCGAAGACGCGAGGGCCGCGCTCGAAGACGGAAGAGCTCTGGAGCTCGGCTACGCCATAACCACCGCCGACCGCGCCGTGGGGGCGCGCCTCGGGACCCATCTAGGCTGCGCGTTCGGCGCGGTCAGACCGCCGGGATCGGTGCATGCACGCTTCCGGGGAAGCGCGGGCCAATCCTTCGGAGCGTTCCTGGGTGACGGCGTATCGCTGACTTTGACCGGGGAAGCCAACGACGGCGTGAGCAAGGGAATGGCCGGTGGGCGCGTCGCGATCCGCCCCCCCGCAGACGACGCCGGCGACCCCTGCCTTGCCGGCAACACCGTTCTCTACGGGGCCACCGGTGGACAGCTCTACATCGCGGGGCGCGTCGGAGAGCGCTTCGCAGTGCGCAACTCGGGGGCCGTTGCGGTCGTGGAGGGGGCCGGCGAACACGCCTGTGAGTACATGACCGCAGGGGCAGTTGTGATCCTGGGGCCTACGGGCATCAACCTCGGCGCTGGCATGAGCGGCGGAGAGGCCTACGTTCTCGACCACGAGGGTGACATCGCAAAGCGCATCAACCCACAGCTCGTGGCGCCCTACGCTCCCACTGTGGGCCAGCTCGAGTCGCTGCGGCGCGTGATAGACCGGCATCTCGAGGCCACCGGCTCCCCGAAGGCGCGCCGCGTCCTCGCCGACTGGGGCTCGGAGTCGCAGGCCTTCTGTCGCATCGCTCCCGTCGAAGCGGTGGCCCGGCTCGAGAGCCTCTTCGACGGCACCGCGATCGAACCCGCCGCCTGAAACCGGTGATCGAGCCGAATTCAGGCTGCCCATCAGCGCCTTCGGTCTGAGAGATGTCGAAGACGTAAACCACCCGCAAGCAGGGCATCTCCCGCTGCCGCGATTACTTTGAACCCGTCATCTCGTCAGAACAATTGCCGGGCCCAAGCACCGGCACAACCCGCCAACGAAAAGGAGACCGCGATGAGCCTCCCCAAGGTCGCCACACGAGACGAGTGGCTGACCGCCCGCAAGGAGCTGCTCACAAAGGAGAAGAACCTCACCAGGCAGCGGGACGCGCTCAACGCCGAGCGACGCAACCTACCCATGGTCGAGATCGAGAAGGACTACACGTTCGACGGCCCTGACGGCCCGGTGCGGCTCCTGGACATGTTCGAGGGCCGCCCGCAGCTGATCATCTACCACTTCATGTTCGACCCGAAGTGGGAGGAGGGCTGCCCGAGCTGCACCTCCGGCACCGACGAGCTGTCCCCCGGCTTCCTGGAGCACCTGCACACCCGCGACACCAGCTACGCCATGGTGTCGCGTGCGCCACTTGCCAAGCTGGATCGGTGGAAGGCCAAGAAGGGCTGGGACCTGCCCTGGTTTTCATCATTCGGAACCGACTTCAACTACGACTTCGGGGTCACGATCGACGAGTCGGTGACAACAGGGCGGTACAACTTCCGGACGAAGGCCGAGTTCGAGGCCATGGGGTCGGATTTCTTCGACTCCGACCAGCCCTTTGAGATGCCCGGCCGGAGCTGCTTCCTCCAGGTCGAGGGCAAGGTCTTCCACACGTACACCCAGTACGCCCGCGGCCTCGAGTCGACAGGCGGTTCCTACTACTTCCTCGACCTCACCGCTCTCGGCCGCCAAGAGGAGTGGGAAGAGCCCAAGGGTCGCAGCGAGTCCGCCCGGTCGGCCACGCCCGACTTCGCATCATGACGAGGGCTCGTTCCGTCAAGCGAGCAAGGCTCGAGAGCCTCTTCGACGGCACCGCCGTCGAACCCGCACCCTGACGCTGGATGATCGAGCCGAACTAAGGTCGCCCCATCAGCGCCGTCGCCCTGGTGAAGACGGCATCGAGCATCGCCTCGGTGAGCCTGCCGGTAAAGGTGTTCTGCTGGCTCGGGTGGTAACAGCCGATCAACGTGTAGGGGGCGACCACGGCCTCGGCGCCGTGCCCGAAGCGCGGCCTGGGGGCCCGCACGGCGAGGGCGCGCAGAAGCGCGTCCCACGCGAATCCCCCGAGGGGAACCATCACCTGGACGCGGTCCAGGAGAGCGATCTCCTGTTCGAGGTAGGGCCGGCAGGTATCCCGTTCCGCGGTCGTGGGGCGGTTGGCGGGGGGTGCACAGCGCACCGCCGCCGAGATGTAGGCGTCGTCGAGGCGAAGCCCGTCATCTGGGTGGCTCGAGCCCGGCTGGTTGGCGAAACCGGTGCGGTACAGCGAGCCGTACAACCAGTCGCCCGAGCGGTCACCGGTGAACATACGCCCGGTCCGGTTACCGCCGTGCGCGGCCGGAGCGAGCCCCACGATCAGAAGACGTGCAGCAGAATTGCCGAACGGAGGCACCGGTCGTCCCCAATAGGTCTCCTCGGCGTAGACCGCCCGTTTGTCACGCGCAACCTCCTCACGCCAGGCCACGAGCCGGGGACAGGCGCGGCACTCGACCACACGTGCAGTCAGATCCGCGAGGGCATGGTCGGATTTCACCCGGGCATCTGCGGACTGCCGGGGTCACGGCGGCGGGAGAACATGGAGCCCCCGCTGTATGAAGCTCCTGTCGAACGAGAAAGCCTCAGCCACCCCTTCCCTGTCCATGAGAGCAAAACAGGTGGCGTCCACGTAGCTCCACGCCTTGTCGCCATGGCGTTCGAGGATCTCCCACGCCCCATCTTCGATGTCCTCCTCGACGCGAACCAGCTCGATCGCATTGCTGTCTTTGAACCTTCTTCCCCATTCGATTGCTTCGGGCCGACCGACGCGTATGAGCAAAGCCGTGTAGGTCTCTGCAAAGACGTAGTTCGAGGTGAAAAGACGTGCCCGTCCCTCGATGAGTTGCGTGAGCATGTAGCGGGCGGGCCTGTGTTCGCGTTCGGCCTTGTTCCGCAGGGCGACGAATGCGCTGGTGTCGATGAAGACTCTTCTCAAGTCGCGTAGATGTCTTTGTCCAAAGTTTCGACGGTCGAAGGCGCCGGGCCTTCCCCGGGGTCTTCGAGCAGATAGCGGATCAAGGGGTCTTGCGCTGCGTCGGGCGCCGGTTCCTTCCTGGCGGCGTCGATGAGGCTCCTGACCACGGCGGCTATGGTGCCGCTCCGGCCCGCTCGCTGCTTTAGCCAGCGGTACTGATCATCGTCCAGGTAGAGCTGAGTTCTGTGCCGCATACATACAGCATACAGCTTACAGCGTCGGGGCCCTCCTGTGGAGTCAGACTGGTCCAGCTTTCATTGCATCGCTGAGCCCGGAAAGTGGGTTCCGGGGTGTAATGAAAGCCCGATATTCGGGTTCGGTGATCAGCCGGACGCCCTGATCACCAGAACCTCCCGATCACTCGTCGTACCGGCCCTGACGAGCACCTCGCGTCCCCGGTGGGTGTCCCGGACCTTGTAGTTGGCCGGTGCGCCGTTCAGCCTGACCGAAGCGACCCTCGCACCGAACGGAAGGGTGTGGCCCAACCTCACACGTGCGTCGACCTTCGCCCTGACCTCCGTACGGTAGGTGCCGCCGGAGGCCTCGGCCGAAACGTTCACCCATCCCCTTCCCAGGCGGATGTTCTCCCCCGACAGACCCGGTGAACCGGGCGGGACCTGCGGGACCACCTGGAGGCGGCCGTTGCCCAGATCGGGACGTACGCCGAGCTGCTGATGGATCACCGGCCAGACGGTGCCGTAGTTGCCCCACGCCTGCAGCACCATCGCCCGTTCGTTGAGGTGCAGGTCGATCGAGCGGCCGTAGTCGGGCGAAGGCGCAACTTCCGGCATCGCACCCGGTTGCTCGTCGGGACTGGGAAGCTGCAGACGTCGGTTCGCCGTGGTGAAGCGCCGTTGCTCGTCATCGTCGAGGCGGCCGTAGTTGCCCTCGGCCACCGCCATGAGAGCGGTGTTCAGCGTGAATATCACCCGCTCGGCCGGCGCATCGGAGACGATCGGGTCGCACCCCGGCGCGCCGGTGTGGAAGAGCCCGAACGCATCCCCGTAGCACTCCGTCTCGCGCAGCCGGAGCGCCGGGACGCCGTGCCGGCGCGTGGTCAACCCCGGCCTGGGCCCCACTCTCATCCTCCGGGGAAGCTCGACCTCCATCGGGGTCACGCCGATCCAGTGACGTTGCTGAAGCTGGGCGTTGCCGGGGTCGTCGAGCGAGTCCGCGTGCTGCGGGACGCCCGGCATCCACCAAACCGACTCGAACCTGTCGCGGAGGAGGCGCGCCTTGTCCTTCGCCCACACGACGGTCGCAGAGTCCCCTTTGCTGGCGGCCATGTCGGCGAGGTCGAGCAGTCCACGGATCGTGTAGACGGTGTTGTCGAGCTTCTCCTCGCCCATGCCTTCACGCTCGACGTTGCCGAGGCCCTCGGGCCACCCGTCGTTGTCGTCATCGAGGGCCCGGTAGATGTAGCGCATGTTGTCCTTCGCGAAGCGGTACATCTCGTCCCGGAACCCGTTGTCGCCGGTCCAGCGCCAAACGAGGGCGACCGCGCTCGGAAACTTCGCCGTCTCGTCGGTGTTGCCGTCGTCTGCGTTCGTCCCGAAGTAAACGGAGCCGTCGCTTACGACCTCGTGCACGACCTTGCCGCTGGAGCCGTTGACGATCCGGCTCGAATCGCGCAGCGCCCGCAGGTGGTCCTTTATGGGTTCGAACTGGCCCACGGCGACGCTTGCAAAGGCGGTGAACTCGCCGTCGGTGCCAAACAGCCACGGGTAGTCGGGGAAGCCGGCCCCGAGCCAGCGCGCCTCTTCCAGCGTGCCCTCGGGTGCGGGAAAGTTCACCCCGGCATTGGTCTCGCGGATCGCAAGGCGGCGAGCTCTCTGCACGGAATCGGCGAGGTTCTGCTTGCTCCACTGGATACCCCTTGCCAAGAGCGGGTCTCCCGGAAGAGTCACACGCGAGCGCCGGGCGAGGGTCCTGCGGTGTGCGATCTTGGCCTCGAGGGCGGCCCGGGGGTGGTCAAGGGCCGCCTTCAGTTCGTCGATCGCCAGGCGGGCGCCGTTGTCGCTGCCCGCCACCGCAAACCACACGGTCTTCGTGCCTCCGGCGGGAACCGACACGTCGTAGAGCAACCGTCCCCCTGCACCCTTGCCATAGTCGGTGTCGTCGCAGCGGTCGGGCTGGGGAGCGTCGCTGGTAGACACGGGGCAGATAACCGGGGGGCCCTGCGGGCCGCGGAAACCGGACCCGATCCTATGTCCACTCGGCCTCAGGTTCGAGGCCACCAGAGACGCCCAGTTGTGGCGCGGGGCGTCGGGCACCGGTGGAGTGCCCCGGTCGGAGAAGAGCAGCGCTCCGTTCCTGAACGTCGCGGTGTCCGGGAGGTTGAAGTCGGTCTGAGAGGGGTCGGTCTCACCCCACGGGTAGGCGCCCATGAGCTCGGAGTGAGCGTCCACCTTTAGCGTGAAGCTCTGCGCCGCGCCGGGTGCGGTCAGCTCGAGCCCCACCAGGACGGCGCGCCGGTCGCCGGGCACGAAGTCGACCCGCCGGATCTCGAGGGAGTCGGTGCCCGGAAGGTCCATGCTCACGTAGCCGTAGCCGCTGGTGAAACGCGTGGCGGGCCCGATCCAGGCATCGTCTATGCCGAACCAGAGGCCGTCGAGGAGCTTGATCGGGGGGCTCCACACACCGCCCATCTCACCTCTGGTGTGGAAGCCCATGGCCGGAAAGCGCCCGTCTTCGGTACCGACGACGTAGGCGCGCCGACCGGTGGCGACGTAGCGCCGGTCGGCGAGGCGGTCGGCGACCGACAAGGTCGGCCCGGCTGTGGGAATGGTCGAGCGCCGGGGCGCCGGACCTGCAGCCGCACCCGTCACCAAGGCCATCGCGAGGATAGAAGCCATCCCGCCCACGAGCTTGCGCGCCATAAGTGCCGCCCCTTCCGGAATCCGAGTCGGTGAACGGGCAGCTTAGCGGGTCGGGTCAGAAGACGAGCCGGTGGTCTCTCATCGCCGCGGCATGTGCCTGCGGACCCGGACGAGCATCCGGACCATCTCCTCGGCAAGCTCCTCGGTAGCCGCACGGGGGTTGTTGTAGACGACGTATTCCTTTGCCACCAGGGTGGCGAGATAATCGAGGAGCGAGCTTTCGTCGTCCTTGACGAGGATGTAGTCGGGGTGGCGGTCGTTGTAGTAGACGATCCCGGCATCGTCGTCGAAGCGGCTGCGCAATCCGTCCGGACTGGGATCTGGGACGAGGTTGGGCAAACCGCGCCCCCGGCCGCCCCTGGGAGCCGCCTGCGGAGCCTGATCTACGGGGTCGGGCGCGGCCTGCTCGGCCGGGAGTATGAGGTCGCCGACCTCTTCCTCTGGTTCCTGGGCGCCGCCCGGATCCGGACCGGAGGCTTCTGCGGGCGACTCCGTCAAGAGCGCCCCTTCGCCCGGCTCCTCCCCGACTGGAGTGCGCATGGGGTTGTCCAGGTCGTCGAGCTCCTTGAGCACGCGACCGAAGATTCTTCGCACCGCCTCCGCGAGGCGGTCGGCCGTCTCCTCGGTGACCTCGCGCGTCACCCGCTCTAGAGTCCGGGAAACGGCGGGCTCGATGGCGCTCACGCCGGTGACGAAGGCGGGGAAGACATCGCGGTCCCGCAGCACGGCGCGCCGCCCGGAGGTCTGCTGCAAGGCCTCGAAGGTGATGTAACCCGACACCTGATCGCTCGACCACGGCAGACCGTCGAACTCCTCGATGTCTGCGAGGTCGTCGATGATCGTGGTCCCTCCCCGGCCGACGATCGCGACTCGGCGGTGCCGATCGGGCTGCGGCGAGACGAACAGGAAGAGCTCGATACGCCCCCAGGGAGTGATCTGCGCGGGGACATCGAGGCGGACTCCGTCTGGCTCCTCCGGCGTGACGAGCTCGGCTTGCCGGCGCTCGACGACCTCGATGACGTAATCGCCGCGCCCGAGAGCCGCCCCGCGACGGCGCCTCAGGTAGTTGACGACCTTTCGCTGTGTAAGCACGCGCAGAACGTCCGGATCGAGGTCTCCGAGATAAACCGTGGTGCCCGCTCGATCGCGGGCGCGCCGGCGCTCGTTCAGATCGAGCTGCGCCGTGGTGCTGCCGCGGATCAGACGCAGCGCAACGGTTGTCGCTCCGTGATTCGGCCGGGTGACGATGTCACAGCGACCCGCTAGCTGCTGGAAGGCGAGGATCCCGATCGCCTTCTCCCCCACCGTGCGGGGGTCGCCCGCTTTGCCGGACTCGAACAGGCTTCTGGCCACCCCTCGGAGTCGCTCGGCGTCAAGGCCGCGGCCGAAGTCCTCGATGGCGATCACCGGATGGCGCCCCCGCCGGCGAAGCAGCACTCGAATCAACCCACCCCTGACGCCGGCTTCAGCGTACTCGTCGGCCGCGTTGGAGATGAACTCGTTGAGGGCGTCCTTGGGGTCCTGGTAAGCCTGGCCGGTGACGAGGACGGCCTTTCCGAGGTTGCCGATGCGCAGCCGAAGCTTCTCCGTCGCCATAGACGAGATGGTACGAGAAAGCCGTCCTACGGCCCGGGTTTTCTCCCGGCCACCTGCTTTCAGTCGGCGCAGCCAATTGAAATAGGGCATCGGGCGATCGGAGCTTGGCCCGGGCCATGCCGGGACCGGCCTCAGGTCTGACGAACATTGGCCTCTAGGGGAGTCCGGTGTGGTTGGCCGCACCAAGAAGGGAACTCGTGCCTTGGACCACACCATGGTGTGGTTGGGCGCACGAGATCGGTTTTGCGTGCAGGAAACCACACGGCGCGGCACGTCCCGTTGATGAAGAAGTGGCTCGAGTGTCCGGGCTTCTCGCCCGGCGCCACCGACGCAGCAACACCGGCATCGACGACGCCGACTATCTCATCGCCGGCACTGCGATCGTCCTCGATGCCGAGCTCCTCACCACGAATGTCCGTCACTTTCCCATGCTGACGGGATTGCGCTCGCCTTACTGAGGCAAAGGCTATGAGCGGATGGACTCGACGACCGCCCGAAGCGTCGCAGTTGCATCCCGCAACGGAAGCCAGGCGTGCAGCGAGACCGCGTACGCGACCTCGTCGGCGCGCCACAGGTAGAGGAGGTGGTCCCCGTTGACTCCTCCCTCTGGATAGGGGGGCGCCAGCACCAGGCTGCCCTTCGTGTCGTTCCAGTGCGGCCGGGCGAGCAGGAGCGCACCCTTGCGACGCCGTCCGAGGCCCACCCTTGGGGCAACGGCGACGGGCACCTCGAACGGCAGGATCGTGCCGGGGTCGCTCGCCTGCACCACAACATGAGAAAAGTGGGGCGGGCTGCCTCGGCGGCCGATCCCGGAGCGCCCCACCCCCCATTCCGCCGAGAACAACCGCCGGGCGCTCTGCAGGGAGAGGAACGTGCGGCCCTCGATCTCGGGGGTCTCGGCCGGGCAGATCGCTCCGATACCGGAGGTCGCAGCGCACCGGCGCGCCGCCCGCGGCGGAAGGGGCATCAACGAGGGCTTAGGTGCCGGTGCGCCGGCGATTGCGCGTAGGCTCGACCCCGGGCTGGGGCTCGACCCCGGGCTCTTCTCCGGCGCGCCCTGCGTTCGGTCTGACGGCTCGCCCGAACAGGCGACCGTTACCACGAGCGCCACTGCGACCATGCTCCGGTGGTGCATCTCCCCACGCTAGACCGGCGCGTGCCTAACCCGGATCTCTTGTTAGCGTGCCCAGCCGTGAGGGGTCTCGGCACGATCATCAATCTCGTGACGGTCGCGCTCGGCGGGGGCGCCGGCGTCCTGCTCGGAGACCGCCTCCCCGAACCCATGCGCCGCACGATCATGCAGGGGCTGGGCCTGGTCACTCTCGCCGTCGCCATCGGGGGCCTCGAGCCTCTCTACGACGCGGACAACGGCCTCCGGAGATTCATCATCCTCATTGCATCGATCATCCTCGGAGGTCTAATCGGCGAATCTCTCCGTCTCGAGGAGCGCCTCGAAGGGGTCGGGGAAACCCTGCGAGGACGATTCGGCGCCTCCCGCGACGGCCCCCCCGTCCCGGGACGGCCGTCGAGCTTCGTGGAGGGATTCGTCACCGCCTCTACCATCTTCTGCGTCGGGCCGCTGACGGTGCTCGGCGCCGTCGAGGATGGACTCGGCGGGAGCATTCGTCTGCTGGCGGTCAAGAGCGCGCTGGACGGATTCGCGGCCGTAGGGCTTGCCTCGGTCTTCGGAGCCGGTGTACTGGCTTCGTTGCTCACGATCGCCGTCCTCCAGGGAACCCTGACGCTCCTGGCCTGGCTCATCGAACCGCTCCTGAGCGCGGAGGCTTTGGCCCAGCTCGGCGCGGTGGGGAGCCTGCTGATCCTGGGTATCGGCCTGCGCCTCCTGGACATCGCCCGATCCGGGTGGTCAACCTGCTCCCCGCGGTTCTGCTCGGCTCGGTTGCGGCGGGACTACTCGACCGGGCCCTGTAGCCCTGCCAGGAAGGAAACTTCCGGCCCGAGGCCGTCACCCTCCAGGGGCCGCCATCCCACCCTCCGGGAGAGCTCCTCGGCAGCGTCCCCGAGCCTTTGACCCACCGCTTCCAGCCGCCCCTCGAGCCGGAACTTGGGCCCTGAAATGTCAAGGGCCGCAGCCACACGGCCGCGCCCGTCCCGGACCGGCGCGGCGACCGCCACCAGCCCCGGCTCGAGCTCCTCCTCGGCAACGGCAAAGCCCCTGGTGCGCGCCTCGACGATGAGCCCGTGGAGCTTCCTCACGGTGGCGGGCGAATTGGGGGCAGGGCGAGGAAGCCGGGCGCCGGGCCAGAGCGAGGCCAGCTCCGGGAGGCTGTGGTCGAGCAGCAGGGCTCGCCCCGATGAGGTGCAATGCGCAGGAACCGTACGGCCCACCCAATCAACCGCCTGGACCGCCTGAGCCGGAGACTCGGACAGCACGGTAAGCACCTCGCCTCCCTGGAAGACGCACAGGTGCGCCCGCTCCCTCACCTCCCGCGCCAGGCGGACGAGGAGCGGGCCGGACTCCTCGAGCAATCTCTGCTCCCCCGCCCGCGCAGCCAGGGCGAACAGCTGCCAACCGAGCCGGTAGTTCAGGGTGTCTGGGTCCCGGTCGACGAGCCCGAGCTCGTTCAGGGTGCGCAGCGTCCGGGACACCTGGCTTTTCTCCCGGTCCATCAGACCGGCGATCTCCATGACGCCGAGCCCGTGGCTCTTCACCGATCGGTCGGACGCGAGAACAAGCAGTACCGACAGCGCCCGGCGCAGGCTGGTGGCTGTTTCGTTGGACATGGGTCGAATGTACAGGGCGAGGGGGAGGCCTTGGTTTGTCCCGGGAGTCATGCACGGCGACCGGCAGGCGATCGTCGATCTGAGCGGCACCGGGGCAGTGGCCTCGCCTATGCTGCAACGGTAGGTGCATCATCGCCATCAAAGAAGGGGCCCCATGCACGAGTCCGGCACCGAGACGCTGGCGCGGCTGCTCGCCAACCCCGTCCTCGAGGTGTTCCCGTCGTCCGGCATCGAGGAACGGGTGGCTGGGCTGCCCGACGGCACAAGGATCAGCGTGACCTGCTCGCCCGCAAGGGGGGTCGATGCGACCCTGGCGCTGTCCGGTTCCCTTCGCCGGGAGGGCCTTAACGTCGTCCCGCACATCTCGGCGCGCCTCGTGGACGATCACCAGCACCTCGACGCGATCTGCCGGCGCTTGACCGAGCTCGGGGTCGCGGAGATATTCGTCATCGGAGGCGATCTGAAGCAGCCCGCCGGCCGCTTCTCCTCCACGCATGAGCTGCTTGCCGCCATGGCGGAGATGGGACACAGCTTCGGCGAGGTCGGCGTCGCCGCCTACCCGGAAGGCCATCCCAGCCTCTCGGACGAAACGCTCTGGGAGCACCTGCGGGCCAAGCAACCTCTGGCGACCTACATGGTTACTCAGATGTGCTTCGACGCGGGGGCGATACTTGCCTGGATCGAGCGGGCGCATCGGGAGGGCGTCACCTTACCGGTAGTGATAGGGGTCCCGGGCGTCGTGCAGAGGAGGAAGCTCCTCGGCCTGTCTCTCAAGATCGGGGTGGGCGACTCGACCCGTTTCATCGCCAAGCACACCGACCTGACGGCGAAATTGTTGGGGTCCGGGCGCTACAGCCCGGAGGATCTCGTCAAGAGGCTGGCGCCCGATGCCGAGC